>NZ_MTPV01000054.1:0-82535 GCF_002009585.1 Arthrobacter sp. SRS-W-1-2016
ACGATCAGGCAGCTGGGAAGTCAACCCGCTAAGGATGTGTGAGGTCTCTTCTCCTGCAGCCACGTCCAACCTCTCTTCATTGAATGTCTGGGCGCTTGCACTGTGGTGCGCGCTGAAACGTGCATAGAAATTTCGTATTGTGAGAATAAAATTCTGTAATTCGAGATTAGCCATGCGTTCGCCAAGCGTCAATCCAGCGCCGCGGAGACTAGTGCCCACGGGACTCCGTGGCCCCGATGCTGCCATTTGTGACCGCCTTGGGAGCGGAGCCCTTGACCAAAGGTGACCTAGCTCATACAGTTATTTCACTATTCAATAACTAGATTCCACGATGCGAAAAGCTTCAACTCCTCTCACGGCGTCTCGGAACCCTAGTTGCAGCACCACAAAGAAGTGGAGATCCACGATGCAATCGACTCCCCCAGTCGGCGTCACAACGGCTCCGGAGCAGACCATCCTGCCAGGCAGTTCGGTCCATCCGTCCGTAGGAAATGAAACCCTCTGCGATGTAGCGTCCGTCGCAGCAGGCCGCGCCATCAGCCCCAGCCTCTATAACCTCGACCTCGCCCCCACCAAGAAGGAGGGCAGGCGCTGGACCAGCTACAGCATCTTCACCCTCTGGGCCAACGACGTTCACAGCCTTGGCAACTACGCTTTCGCGATCGGCCTCTTTTCGCTTGGCCTGGGCGGGTGGCAAATCCTCGTGGCCCTTGGCATCGGCGCGGTCTTGCTGTTCACCCTCTTGACCTTCTCCGGATTCATGGGCCAGAAGACCGGCGTCCCCTTCCCTGTGATGAGCCGGATCAGCTTCGGCATCCGGGGCGCCCAGCTGGCCAGCCTCGTCCGTGGCGCGGTGGCCATCGCGTGGTTCGGGATCCAGACCTACCTTGCCTCCGTGGTGCTCCGCGTCATGCTTGTCGCGATGTTCCCCGGCCTCAAGGACATGGACGCCAACTCGATCCTTGGGCTGTCCACGCTTGGCTGGATCGCCTTCGTCTCGCTCTGGATTGTCCAGTTGGTCATCGTCAGCTTCGGCATGGAAATGATCCGCAAGTACGAGGCCTTCGCCGGGCCCATCATTCTCGCCACCATGCTGGCCATTGCCATCTGGGTCTTCGTGGAGGCCGGGGGCGCCATCCAGTGGTCCGGCATCAAGGGCCTGGAAGGCGGCGAGATGTGGCGCACGATCTTTGCCGGCGGCGCCCTCTGGGTCTCCATCTACGGCACGTTCGTCCTGAATTTCTGTGACTTCACCCGGTCCTCGGTGTCCAAGAAGTCGATCGTCCGCGGCAACTTCTGGGGCATCCCCATCAACATGCTCCTGTTCGGCGCAATCGTGGTCATCATGGCCGGCGGCCAGTACAAGATCAACGGCAAGATCATTGAAAGCCCCTCGGACATCGTGCAGAGCATCCCCAACACGCTCTTCCTCGTCCTGGCCTGCCTTGCGTTGCTGATCCTGACCATCGCAGTGAACCTCATGGCGAACTTCGTTGCACCTGTCTACGCGCTCACCAATCTCTTCCCCAAGCACCTGAACTTCCGCAAGGCAGCCTGGGTGAGCGGTACCATCGGCCTGATCATCCTGCCGTGGAACCTTTACAACAACCCGCTGGTGATCGTGTACTTCCTGGGTGGACTCGGCGCGCTGCTCGGCCCGCTGTTCGGCGTCGTCATGGCCGACTACTGGCTGGTGCGCCGCGGCAAGGTCAACATTCTTGACCTTTACACGGACCATCCTTCGGGCACGTACTTCTACAAGCGCGGCGTCAACCCCCGGGCGATCGCCGCAATGGTTCCGGCCGCCGTCGTCGCCGTCCTCATTGCCTTCGTTCCCGCACTCGAGGCCGTGGCACCGTTCGCCTGGTTCTTCGGCGCAGGCATCGCAGCGTTGTGCTACTACTTGTTCGCGGACAAGAAGCAGCAGCACACCGACGTCTCCGGCGAGCCGATCGCCGTCGTCAGCAACCACTAATACTCAACTGGTCCCCACCGCCACCCTCGCCTCGCAAGCTCGGCCAGGGAACCCTGGCGGTGTGGGCCCACGCAGTTGTTGTCGTTTCGCCCGTCAAAACGACAACAACTGCGAGTCAGTTGGGCTAACCGGGCAACCCCATCCAGGAGGAACACATGCGCATCCTCGTCGCAAACGTCAACACCACCCAATCCATGACCGACTCCATCGCAGCCCAGGCGCGGAGCGTCGCGGCTCCCGGCACCGAGATCATCGGCATCACCCCGCGGTTCGGCGCCGATTCCTGCGAAGGGAACTTTGAAAGCTACCTCGCCGCCATCGCCGTGATGGACCGCGTGGTCAACTACCCCGAACCGTTCGACGCCGTCATCCAGGCCGGCTATGGCGAGCACGGCCGCGAGGGACTCCAGGAGCTCCTCGACGTTCCGGTGGTCGACATCACCGAGGCCGCGGCCAGCACCGCGATGTTCCTCGGCCACAAATACTCCGTGGTCACCACCCTGGACCGCGCGGTCCCGCTCATCGAAGACCGACTCAAGCTCGCCGGGCTGGATGCCCGCTGTGCCTCCGTCCGCGCGAGCGGCATGGCAGTGCTGGAACTCGAGGAATACCCGGACCGCGCAGTCGAAGCCATCGTGGAACAAGCTGAACGAGCCGTGCGTGACGACAAAGCGGAGGTCATCGTCCTCGGCTGCGGCGGGATGGCAGGACTCGACGAACAGATCCGCCAACGCTGCGGCGTTCCGGTGGTGGATGGTGTCGCAGCCGCGGTGCCCATCGCCGAGTCGCTCGTCCGCCTGGGACTGTCCACGTCCAAGGTCCGGACCTACGCCACCCCGCGCCCCAAGACCGTCATAGGCTGGCCCCTGACCACCACGGACACGACGACGGCGGATGCTCCCGCCGCGCGCTAAGCCCGACAAACAGGAGGACCGCGTGAGCGAAACCACCCCTACCCGGCCCCGGGTCGCCGTCGTCACCGGAGCCGGCTCCGGGATCGGGCGGGCAGTCGCCCGGCTTCTGTTGGCGGAGGGCTACCGTGTTGCCCTTGCGGGACGGCGGGAAGCGCAGCTTCTGGAGACCGCTGACGGCCACCCTGCGGCGCTCGTGGTGCCGTGCGATGTCACAGTGCCCGACGACGTCGCGCGCCTTTTCGAAGCGGCCCGCCAACGCTGGGGAAGGGTTGATGTCCTGTTCAACAATGCGGGCATTTTCGGCCCCTCCGGCGGCGTGGACGAGATCAGCGTGGCCGATTGGAATGCCACGCTGTCCGTGAACGTCACAGGCTCCATGCTGTGCGCGGCCGAGGCCGTGCGGACCATGAAGTCCCAGGAACCGCAGGGCGGGCGCATCATCAACAACGGCTCCATCTCTGCCCATTCGCCGCGGCCATTGTCCGTCGCGTACACCGTGAGCAAGCACGCCATGAGCGGCCTGACCAAGAGCATTGAGCTGGACGGGCGTCCGTATGGCATTACCTGCGGGCAGATCGATATCGGCAACACCCGTACCGAGATCATGGACACCATCGGCGTGGGCTCGGGGGCGCTCCAGGCCGATGGAAGCAGGCGCGTGGAGCCGATGTTTCCCGTGGAGGATGCCGCCCGCGCGGTCCTTATGATGGCGAACATGCCGGCTTCGGCCAATGTCGGTTCGGTGGTGGTGACCGCGGCGGGGATGCCGTTCGTGGGCCGCGGCTAGAAGATCGACCAGCCCGTGCGGGTGGTGAACTCATCGAGAGCGGCAACGCCCGCGAGTGAATTCCCGGATCGCCCCAGGCCCGGGCTCCAGACGCAGATGGTGCATTTGTTGGGTACCACGGCCACAATGCCGCCGCCCACCCCGCTCTTGCCCGGGAGTCCCACGCGGTAGGCGAATTCGCCCGCGGCGTCGTAGGTCCCGCATGTGAGCATCACGGCGTTGATTCTCTTGGTCTGGGACGGGGACAAAAGCGCCGTGCCGTTCCCGCGCAATCCGTTGTTGGCCAGGAACCTGCTCGCGAGGGCCAAGTCGGTGCAGCTCATTTCGAGCGCGCACTGGTCAATGTAAGCCTCGAGGACCGAGTCCACGGGGTTTTCGAGGTTTCCGTAGCTGGCCAGGAAGTGTGCCAGCGACGCGTTGCGGTGACTGTTCGCCGCTTCCGAGGCCGCCACCACCGGGTCGGCATCGATCGAGTTGTTGCCGCTTTCCTGCCGAAGCAATTCCCGGACGGGAGATGGCGAGCTCCCCACGATGCTCAGCAGCCTGTCGGTGACAACCAGGGCGCCGGCGTTGATGAACGGATTCCGCGGAATTCCGTCTTCGTGTTCCAGCTGCACCAGGGAATTGAACGGATTGCCGGAAGGCTCCCGGAACACCCGCTTCCAGATCCTGTCGCCATCGCCGGCCAGCACCAGGGCAAGGGCGTAAACCTTCGAAATGCTTTGGATGGAGAAAGGCACGTCAGCGTCTCCGGAGGAGAACACGTCGCCGTCGGAGGTTGCCACGGATATGCCGAATTGCTGGGTATCCACCGCGGCCAGGCTCGGGATGTAGTCTGCAGGCGCTCCTTGGCCGAGCAAGGGCTGGACCGTGCCGACGATGTCTTCAAGGAGATTCTGGAGATCCATGTTTCTTAGTTCCGTCCTTCGGAGTAGGTCCACAGCCTGAGCTGAAGATGAGCGAGCAGACGTTGCTCTGCGGAGTGGAGGTCGATGCCCGCCACTTCGCACGCACGCCTCAGGCGGTAATGCACCGTATTCCGGTGGACGGCCAGTTCCTCCGCGCACCGGTTCACATCGCCGAAGAATTCAAGGTAGGTCAACAGCGTTGTGGCGAACTCGGGGTATCGGTTGCACAACACGGTGATGCCCCCGTGCCGAAGGTCGGTCCTCGACGCCAGAAGCTCCAGCAATTCCTTCGTCAAAACGGTTGTTTCCACGTCGGCGTAGGACGCCACATGGATTAAGGGTGTGCTTTCCAGGACCTTCAATACACTGCGGACATGCTCCAGCGTGCCATGCAATGCGTCGAGGCGTTCGACGACGGGTCCGACGGCGGCCTGCACCTGGCAGTGCAGGTGGACCCTTGCATCCCGGACAATGAGGTTGATGAGGCGGTTGATGGCCGGCGGGGACTTCACTGGGTCAAGATCGGGAAGAATCATGGCTATTTCCAGGCCGATCGCTCCCACCACGGCACCTGGTCGGTAGGCCGCCGCATGGATCGATGCCACATTCGCCAGCTCGCCGCGCCGCAGTTGCAGGCCCGCTGCGGACTCGTCGTCGCCTTTGGCGGAAATCAGGACGAGCGCTGCCGGCTTGGATGGATCGATGCCCGCGGACTGTGCCTGGGAGTGGATCTGCGGAGTGCCGCTGAGCAGGCTGGAGATCCTGTCGCGCCGCAGTGCCTGGGACTGTTCGTTGCGGTGCCGGACCAGTTCTATCGCCGCGTGCCGTGCAGCTCCGACCATGAGCTGGTCCGTGTTGGGAGCGAGGGGTTCCTTCCCTTCTTGAAGCCAGATGTACCCCAGGATCCTGTTGCCCGCGTGGATACCGATGGCCACCCGTTCCCGTAGACCTTCTGTCGGGTTGGCTTCCATGTGGATGGGAGCTTCGGCCGCTTGCAGGTGCTTATAGACCCCGGACTCTTTCAACAGTTTTTGGTAGCGTTCGGGTCCACGCCGGGCCAGGATGGAGAGCCTGCGGAGTTCATCGACGTCGTTTGAGGCCGGTGAATACGCCAGGACGCGGTTTGCGGGATCCTCAATGACGACGTGGCCATTGGTCAGGGTCGCCGTGGTCTGGGCGATCGCAAAGAGATCCCGGTGCATGATCGTGGACGCATCCGTGGAAAGTGCTGGCTCCTGGATGCGGTCCTTGGCGATACTCTCCAGCGTGCCCCAGCTCATTGTGGGAGACACGGCAATCAGGCCGATTCCAGTGGGAAGCAGCATTTCCCGGACGGCGTCCAGTTCCTCCTCGCTCCCTTTGACCGCGACGGCGGCGGGGTAGTCCGGAATCAGCTTCCGGATGCTCGGCAGTGCCGCGCGACCCCGGACCCCGATCAGCAAGACCAAGCTCCCGCGTTGGACGGCCGTCTCGTCCTCGGCGTCCACGATCACGGTTTCACGAACCGTGCCATTGTCCATTCCGGGAGGAACCAGCAGCTGCCCGTTGTCGACGCCGATGTCTTCAAGTATGTCGCTGAGCATGGCGCCAATGACATGCTCAGCAGATTCAAGGGGTGCCACCCGTATTCACTTCCTCTAAGCGGCTTAGCCGCGCTCACAGCCATGAACATTACTCGCACTCTGGCGGAACGAAGTTGTTATTGGCGCACAACGGGGATCCGGCGAATTTAGCTGGCCAGACAGTTCCTTCCCTTCCGCCGGAACCTAGAGTTGTTTTCCGTCCCTCCGCTGATGATCCAGCAGTGCAGCTGTGATCCAACACTCAAGCCGGGGGACAAGTTCTGGAGCATGCAGCCGCACCCGCGGAACCGGAGTCAAAGGAGACCCCTGGAATGAAACGCACACTGAACTCGCCTGCGCCGAGCCCGATCGCCGGGGCTCGGATTGCCGGGCTTGATCCCGCTGATTCGCTGGAAAACAACCGGGAGCTTCTTGGCGACCGTTCAACTTCGGCGCAGGACTTTTCGAGCGAGGAGGCCGGGTACCACAAGACGCTCAAACCACGGCAGATCCAAATGATAGCCATCGGGGGAGCGATCGGAACGGGCCTTTTCATGGGGGCAGGTGGCCGGTTGAACGGTTCCGGCCCAGCCTTGATCTTCGTTTACGCCCTTTGTGGGTTCTTTGCATTCCTGATCCTGCGCGCCCTCGGCGAGCTGGTTCTCCACAGGCCATCCTCGGGTTCGTTCGTGTCCTATGCCAGGGAGTTTTACGGCGAGAAGATGGCCTATGCGGCCGGCTGGCTGTACTTCCTCAACTGGGCCATGACGTCGATTGTCGATGTCACGGCCGTGGCGCTTTACGTCAAGTTCTGGGGGCAATTCTGGGAGCCGCTGCAAACAATCCCGCAATGGCTTATCGCACTTTGCGCCCTTGTCGTTGTCCTGGCCCTGAACCTCGTTTCCGTGAAGATCTTCGGTGAGATGGAATTCTGGTTCGCGCTGATCAAGGTGACCGCGCTGGTAGCCTTCCTCGTCGTCGGGGTCTGCTTCATCGTCTTTGGTGGGAAGACCGACATCGGCGTTCCAGGGCTGGGCGTGATCCTGGACCACGGCGGAGCTTTCCCGACCGGTGCCGTAGCACCCTTGCTGGCGATCAGCGGCGTCGTGTTCGCGTATGCCGCGATTGAACTAGTTGGTACGGCTGCAGGCGAAACTGCCAACCCGGAAAAGGTGATGCCCAAGGCCGTCAACACGGTCGTCTTCCGGATTGCGCTCTTCTATGTCGGTTCCGTGGTGCTGCTCTCGCTGCTCTTGCCATTCACTGCGTACAAATCCGGCGAATCGCCCTTCGTCACCTTCTTTTCCCATCTCGGAGATCCCCATGCCGCGGCCGTTTCGGCATCGGTGATGAACTTCGTCGTCCTGACAGCGGCCCTGTCGAGCCTCAACGCCGGCCTCTATTCCACGGGCCGGATCTTGAGGTCGATGGCGGTCAATGGCTCCGCGCCACAGTTCACCGCCAGGATGAGCAAATCGGGGGTGCCGTTTGGCGGCATCCTGCTGACAGCCGTGATTACTCTGCTTGGCGTCGGCCTGAATGCCCTGGTCCCGTCCCAAGTGTTCGAGATCGTTCTCGAGGTCTCTGCGATCGGAATCATCGGCGGCTGGGCAACCATCATCCTGTGCCACATCAGGCTTCAGGCCTGGGTCAGGCTCGGCAAGGCCGTTCGCCCGTCTTTCCGGCTCTTCGGAGCCCCCTTCACCTCATACCTCACGCTCGCCTTCCTTGCCTTCGTTCTTGTCACGATGGGCTTCTCGGAGACGGGGCGCTGGGTCCTTGCTTCCCTTCTGCTCCTGATACCCCTGCTCATTGCCGGCTGGTTCGCTTGCCGCAAACGCATCCTGGAGGCAGCCGAGGCCCGGCACGGCCACACTGGCGACCTTCCCGTCGTCGCCGGTTCCTTCTCCCAGGGCGGCCAACGCTCCTGATGCACAACGAATTGATGGAAAGCGGAACCACTTTGCCCGGCATCACGCCCCGAAACAGTAGCGCCACCCTGACCACGCAAACCACTCCGACCAAGCGAAGGCACGTGAACAGCCAACTTCCAAGGCAGGACATCCGGACGCCTAGCAGCGCGTGGCGTTCGCGTGCTGACGCGTGGGAGTTTCTCGGGTACGCGTTCAAGCAGCTGGCAAAGGGCGGACCGGGAATGCAGTCGCGCTCCGGACTGCAGGACCAAGCCGTCCAGGCGCTGCGCCTTCTTCAGGCCATGGAACTGTATTGGGCGTCGCCGGGGCTCGCCGCGTTGGCGCCGCTACTGGACTGCATGGATTCGGGTGATTACAACGCCGGATTGGACATGATCCGCGGGATGGCCCACCTGATGCCTTCCGCGGGACCGGGACCAGCCGGTCCGCGCCCAGCCAGCCCGGGACCGGTCAGCCCGGATCGCGTCGGCCCGGAATCAGGGCAGCCCGGGGCGGAGCGCTCCATTCCGGGTGTTCAGGACGAAGATTCCCGGGAGCGACGGCCTGCAAGGGAGCGTCCCCGGTTCGATGTCCTGTTCGTCGACGACATCACTGAAAAAGAAGCCGATGCGCTGAAGGCGGAATTGCTGGCCCAGCGGAGGCCGTCCGATGCCTTCATCTATGAACTCATCGTAGTTCCCAGCTACGAGGATGCGCTGGTTGCCTTGATCCTGAACCCAGCCATCCAAGCGTGCATTCTCCGCCCGGGATTCAGCATCGCCAGCAGCCAGCCGCTTGGCCGCGACCTGAGGAACTACCTTGCCTTCCTCGTGGGCCCTGAACTTGCCGGCATGCCACCGCTGGGCAGGTTCCTCAGCCTTGCCGAGCAGATCTCCGAATTACGCCCCGAACTGGATATGTACCTGGTAGCCGGTGTGGCCATGGAGAGCCTCGCGGGCTCCCTGACGAAGCGGTTCCGGAGGATTTTCCGCAGGCAGGACAATCTCGACCTGCACCTGTCGCTGTTGTCGGGTGTTGCCGAGCGCTACCGGACCCCGTTTTTCGCCGCGCTTCAGGAATACAGTCGGCGGCCGGCCAGCGTCTTCCACGCCTTGCCGATCTCCCGCGGTGGCTCGGTGGGCAATTCGCCCTGGATCCGCGACATGGCCGATTTCTACGGCATGAACCTCCTCTTGGCCGAGACGTCCGCGACGTCGGGAGGCCTCGATTCGCTGTTGGATCCGCACGGATCGATCAAGGAGGCCCAAGACTTGGCGGCGAGGGCTTTCGGTTCCCAGAAAACCTTCTTCGTCACAAATGGAACGTCCACCGCCAACAAGATCGTCCATCAGTCCATCCTTGCTCCAGGGGATGTGGTCCTCGTCGACCGCAACTGCCACAAATCACATCACTACGCTTTCGTCCTCGCCGGAGCCCGGGTTTCCTACTTGGACGCCTACCCACTGGACAAATTCGCCTTCTACGGTGCCGTACCCTTGGCCACGATCAAGGCCCGGTTGCTGGCCTACCGACGTGCCGGGCGCCTGGATGAAGTCAAGATGATCACACTGACCAACTGCACCTTCGACGGCATCGTCTATGACGTAGAACGCGTCATGGAAGAATGTCTCGCCATCAAACCGGACCTGGTCTTCCTTTGGGACGAGGCCTGGTTCGCCTTCGCCCGGTCCCACCCTGTCTTTCGGCGCAGGACGGCCATGGCCGCGGCGAGGAAGCTTGAGGCCTCATTCAGTGATCCCGGCTATGCCGCCAGGCACGCCGAACAAGCGACATCGCTCCACGACCCGGTGACGGGCGCGCCCGCCGATGATGAACACTGGCTGAAGACCCGGCTTATTCCGGATCCAGTGAAAGCGCGGCTGCGCGTCTACGCCACGCAGTCCACCCACAAGACCCTCACCTCGCTACGTCAGGGATCCATGATCCATGTCTTCGACCAAGACTTCAGCGAGCATAACCAAGAGTCATTTCGCGAAGCATATATGACCCACACCTCCACGTCGCCCAATTATCAGATCCTTGCTTCGCTCGACATCGGCCGCCGCCAGGTGGAGCTTGAGGGTTTCGGGCTGGTTCAGAAACAGGCGGATCTGGCAACCATCGTTGCCCAGGCAGTGGCCCGCCACCCCTTGCTGAAGAAATACTTCCGGGTCCTCACGTCGAGGGACCTTATTGCGGCGCCCTATCGGGAAACCGGCAGTGCCATGCCGCTCCGGGATGGGCTGGCTGCACTGGCCGACGCCTGGCTGCACGACGAGTTCGTCGTCGACCCCAGCCGCCTCACGCTGGACATCAGCCGGACAGGGATCGACGGCGATACTTTCCGGCACCGGTACCTCGCCGACAAGCACGGCATCCAAGTCAACAAGACGTCCCGGAACACCGTGCTCTTCATGACCAACATCGGCACCTCCCGCAGCGCGGTTGCCTACCTGATCGAAGTCCTTGTCAAGCTGGCCGAGTCCTTCGACGAGGAACAGCCGGCGCGGAAAACGGCAGACGAAGGTCTCGCCGCGGGCCTCACGGGAACCACTCCGCCGTTGCCCGATTTCAGCAGCTTCGCGGACCGCTACCGGTGCGATCCGCTCAGTCCTGATGGGGACATCCGTGCCGCCTATTTCGAGAGCTACAAGGATGGATCAACCACCTACCTGTCCGCCGGAGACCTCAAGGCCAGGATCGCGGAAGGCGGGGAAGTTGTTTCGGCCGGATTCGTCACACCCTACCCTCCGGGCTTCCCCATCCTGGTCCCGGGCCAGGTCATCACCAGCCAGGCGCTGGAGTTCATGGAGGCTCTCGATACGCGGGAAGTCCACGGCTTCGACCCACTTCGTGGGTTCAGGATCTTCGCGGACGAGGCGGTCGAGGACGCGCAGCACTGAATCCATACATTCCACATTGTGAAATTTGAATTTCCCCTTGTGGAATCGTGTGAGCGGGATTACATTTGAAAACAACCCCGAAATCAGGGGCTGTTCCCAAACTGATTGGTTCAGATCAATGAAGATCCCAGACTCTGCGGCGCTGAAGGCGAGTTCGGCCCCGCGGAAGAAGAAGCCACTGTACAAGTCGCTCTTCTTCCAAATTCTGATCGCCGTCGTCGCAGGTGTACTCATCGGCCATTTCTGGCCGAACATCGGGTCCACCCTCCGGCCACTGGGCGATGGTTTCATTCAACTCATCAAGATGATCATCGCCCCGCTGATCTTCCTCGTGATCGTCACGGGCATCTCGGCAGTGGGCGACGTCAAGGCGGTCGGAAGAGTCGGGGTCAAGGCCCTCCTGTACTTCACCGGCGCCACGCTTTTCGCATTGGTCTTCGGCCTGATCGTCGGAAACCTTGTCCAACCGGGTGCCGGACTCCATATCGATCCCAACTCACTTTCGCAGGATGCCCTGAAAGCCCAGACCGGGAATGCGGCGCCCAAGGATGCCGCTTCCTTCATCCTCGACGTGATCCCCACCAGCGTCATCGGAGCATTCGCGAACAATAGCCTGCTCCAGGTCCTCTTCTTCTCGGTCTTCTTCGGCGCGGCCATCGTCGTCATCGGGCGCGAGCGTTGCCTCCCGGTCATCAGCCTCATGGAAACCGTCCTGGAACTGGTCTTCAAGATCATGTCCTGGATCATGAAGGTGGCACCCATCGGCGCATTCGGTGCCATGGCGTACATCATCGGCCAGTACGGGCTTGACACGCTTGGGACCTACGCACTCCTCATCGCCTGTTGCTATGGGGCTGCCATAGTGTTCATCGCCCTGCTGTTCCTGGTGGCGTGGAGCTTTGCGAGGGTGCCGCTGTGGCAATTCCTGAAGTACACCCGGGAAGAGTTCCTCCTGGCACTCGGCACGGCATCCACGGAGTCTGTCCTCCCTCGCATCATGACCAAGCTGACGAACGCGGGTTGCTCCCGGGCCACCACCGGTTTGGTGGTCCCCACCGGCTACTCGTTCAACCTCGACGGCGCCGCGATCTACCTCTCGATTTCCCTGCTGTTCCTGGCCCAGGCCTTCGGCCACCACCTTGACCTCGGCCAGCAGTTGGCCGCCCTGGGCGTCCTGCTGCTGACGTCCAAGGGCATGGCGGGCGTACCCGGCTCCTCGTTCCTGGCACTTTCCGCGACGGCGGCTGCCCTCGGCATCTTCCCGGTTGCCGGCGTAGCGCTGCTCCTGGGTGCCGACCGCCTCATGGACTCCATGCGCGTCGTCGTGAACCTCATGGGCAACTGCGTAGCCACGTTTGTGGTGGCTAAATGGGAGGGCCAGTTTGACCGCGACGTCATGGTCCGCGCCTTCCGGGGCGAAATCACCAACGAGGACTCCGCCATCATGCTCGGCGCCGTGGACGTGTTCGAAGCGCAGGAACTCGAACGGATCAGCGAAGGACGCGAACCCTCCCCGAAGTTCAGTGGCGGCCCGAATCCCGATGCGGTTCCGCAGTTCGAGATGAGCAAGCCCGGCCAGCACCAGAGCCCCTCCGTCAGCCCGGACTGAGCACCACGCGCCATCCGCAACAGATCGCCCCACGGCGCCCCCGTGGGGCGATCTGTTTGCTTAGGGGCTTGCGAAAAGCGGCAGCAGCTCCGCCAAGTCCGCGCGCAGGCCCGACGCGGCTACCCGGCCGGCGTCGACGGCTGCGGACCACGCCAAACGGCCGGTGACCATCGCGAGCCAGGTGGCGGCGTCGCACTCTATGACGTTGGGTGGGGTGCCCCGCGTGTGCCGCGGGCCCTCCACGCACTGCGTGACGCCGAACGGCGGGACCCTGACTTCCACCGAATTGCCCGGGGCCCGGGCGGTCAGTTCTTCCAGCGAGTAACGCACCGCCGTGGCCAGCACGGCGCGCGACGGCGACATCCCCGGCCCGGCTTCTTGTCCCGCAGTTTCCTGCCCGACGGCGGCCTGCCATGCGGCGAGTGCCGCGCGGCCTTCCTCAAGGTCGATCCGGCGTCGTGCAATTGCCATGGTCCGTAGTTCCAATCAGTCCAGCAGCGCCGAAACGGCATGGCCGAGGCGGATCCTGCCCACCGAGTGGCCGCCGCCGAGGACGGGCTCCACGACTTTTTCGAGCACGCTAGAGACGCCGGGAATGTCCACAGCGCCCGCAACAGCCAGAAGCGTGAGCCCGACCAGAGTGGCCGCGCGGGGATTCCCGTCGAGGATCTTCACCGCGACAGAGGCGCCTGTGGGGGTTGCCAAGACCAGGACACCTTCCGCGCCGCCCTTGGCGAGCACTTCGAGTTCGTCCATGACGATGGTGTTCGCCTCGCCGCGGCCTTGCACTGCCCACGGGTAGTCCAGCATGGACGTGGCAATGGTGGCCGCGCGGGCGTTGGAGCTCTTGTCCCGCGGGGCCCGGGCCAAGCGTGAATAGGCCCGGGCCAGCCCGGTCAGGGAAATCGCGGCGACGGGTGCACCGCAGCCATCGATGCCCAAGTGGGCGATTTTCTCGTCGCTGTATTCCTCGATCACGGACCGCACGCGCTGCTGCAACGGATGGTTGGGCTCCAGGTAACTGTGGGTGTCCCAGCCGTTCTCGGTGCAGGCCCAAAGGAACGCTGCATGCTTGCCTGAACAATTGAAGGCCAGTTTGGACTTGCCATGCTCTGAACGGATCAGCCAATTGCGGGCGACCTCGTCCTGCGGCCATGCCGGGGGGCATTGCAGTTGCTCTTCCCGGACGCCGGCCGCCTTCAGCATGCCTTCCACCACGTCCATGTGGTCCAGCGAGCCCACATGGCTGGCGCAGGCCAAAGCCACCTGGGCGCCGCGGAGCGGTACGCCCGACTGCATTGACGCGAGGGCCTGGAAAGGCTTGAGCGCGGAGCGGGCGTAGATGGGCGTGGTGATGTCGCCGAGCCGGGTCACAACGGAGCCGTCAGCGGAAAGAACCACGGCGGAACCGATATGGCGCGATTCGATGAAGCCGCTGCGCTCGATCACTGCCAGTTCGACGGCGGACTCAACGCTGAAGGTTTCATGCGAACTCAAGGGCATGATGCAAGTCTAGGGTGAAGAAACCGTCTTCCCGGGCTACTCCACGGTCACCATGACGGACTGCCATCCCGAGGCGCCGTCAGGCACGGGATCCGCCCGCTTTTCAGTCTGCAGTTCGCCTGTTCCGTCGGTGGCCCGGACCTTGATGTAGTGGGGTCCGGGAGTGGCGTCCCAGTTGTAGGACCACTGGCGCCACGTCACAACAGACGCCTCCGCGGCAAGGGTGGCTTCCGCCCACGGGCCGTTGTCGATCTGGATCTCCACCTTCTTGATGCCACGGGTCTGGGCCCAGGCCGTGCCACCCAACGCGACCCTGCCGGCCGGAACCCTGGCGAAGGACTTGGGTACTTCCACGCGGGCCATGGTCTTGATGGGACCCCGCTCGGACCAGCCGCGGGTGGTCCAATAGGCTTTGCTGTCGGCAAATCTGGTGACTTCCAGGTCAACCACCCATTTGGTTGCGGAGACGAAGCCGTAGAGGCCGGGAACCACCATGCGCACGGGGTAGCCGTGCTCCAGCGGGAGGGGTTCGCCGTTCATGCCGATGGCCAGGATGGCGTCCCTCCCGTCCTGGAGCACGTCCAGTGGAGTGGAGGCGCTGAAGCCGTCGATCGAGGTGGAGAGGACCATGTCCGCTCCGGGCTTGGGCCGGGCCTGTTTGAGCGCATCGCGGATGGGCATGCCCAACCATTTGGCGTTGCCTGCCAGGTTTCCGCCCACGGGGTTGGACACGCAAGTGAGCGATACGTGGGTTTCTATCAGTTGGGCGTCGAGCAGATCCTGGAAGCTCAGCCGGACCTCTTGTTCCACCAGCCCGTGGATTCGCAGTTCCCAATCCTGGACGTTGATTTCCGGCACGCTCAAGGCGGTGTCGATCCTGTAGAAGTCCTTGGCCGGGGTGAGCCAGGGGGTGACTCCCGGCGTCGGGGACTGGACGCCCGCGGGGACCGGAGCAGCCGCCCGGGCCGGAGCTGGAAGTTTCAGCGAATCCCGTGCCTTCGCCACATTGCTGCGCGCGGCGCTGAGGAACCGGCCGCCGCCGGCAGCGATGGCCGCTGCGGCAACGGTAATGCCGGTAGCGGCGAAGAAGGTTCGGCGCGTGGTGGCGGGACGTTCGAGGCCTTTGGCGGCGGTGTCGGCCGGGGCGTCAGGGAAGGACCGCAGGCGCCAGAGCCGGGCCACCAAGAAGCGGAGCACGATGAGTCCGGCCACTGTCCCGATCAGGCTCGGTATGGAATCCACGGGCTTCACGCTGGCCCGGGTCACCACGGCACCCACAATCACTGCGCCCATGCCCAGCACGCCCAACACGCCCAGGGCCCAATTGCGAAAGGCAACGACGCCCAGCACGCATGCGAGCACGAAGATGGTCAGGCCCATGCCGACGAACAGGGCGGCTTTGTCATTGGTTCCGAACGTGGTGACGGCGAAGTCCTTCATCCACGGCGGCGTGAAGTCGATGAACGTAGAACCCAGCGCAATCACGGGAGTAGCCCGGGCCGTGAAGAAGGCGCCGATCAGTTCCGCAACGGAAAGTACGACGGCGGCGGCGGCCACCCCGGCCAGTGCAGCCAATACGGTGGGTCCCCTGAGCCAGTTCCTGAGCTTCTTCATGCAGGTTGTTCGTAGCCGGAAGCCCCCGAGATGGGTTGGACATGCTCCGTCTTGGTGCCCGCGGCCTGGAAGGGACATGCTCCGCGTTGGTCCTCAGGAGTGGACATATCAGTGTTATGTCCGTTGCTCGTAGCGAAGGGTGGGCATGTCCGGTGGTGGAGGCAGCAGAAGAAGGGGCATGTCCAGTGGTGGAGACAGCTTAGGAGTCCTGCCCCCGCACAAAGTACCCTTGAAGACTGTGAAGGTACTCGTCATTGGCCCCGGCGGCCGCGAACACGCAATTGTCCGCTCCTTGCTCAAGGATCCCAACGTTTCCGAGGTCCACGCGGCTCCGGGAAACGCGGGCATCGCCAAGCTGGTCCCCACGTACGCGATCGACGGGAACAACCCCGGCGCCGTCGCGGCGCTTGCTGCGAAGCTCGCGGTTGACCTGGTTGTTGTCGGGCCGGAGGCTCCGCTCGCGGCAGGCGTATCCGATGCTGTCCGCGAAATCGGCATTCCGGTCTTTGGCCCCAGCAAGGCCGCTGCGCAGCTCGAAGCCTCCAAAGCGTTCGCCAAGGAAGTCATGGCCGAAGCCGGCGTGCCCACCGCCATGGCCCGCGTGGCAACAAACGCCGCAGAGGCTGCTGACGCGCTGGACACTTTCGGCGCTCCGCATGTCGTCAAGGATGACGGATTGGCTGCAGGCAAGGGCGTTGTGGTCACCAATGACCGCGAGGAAGCACTCGCCCACGCCCAGGCATGTTTCGACGCCGGTGGAACCGTGGTGATCGAGGAGTTCCTCGACGGACCCGAGGTTTCCCTGTTCGTGCTGTGCGACGGCCGCACCACGGTGCCGCTGTCCCCGGCGCAGGACTTCAAGCGGATCTTCGACAATGACGAAGGCCCCAACACCGGTGGCATGGGGGCTTACACCCCTCTCGACTGGGCACCTGTTGGCCTGGTCCAGGAAGTCATCGACCGCGTCGCCCAGCCCACCGTGGACGAGATGGCCAGCCGCGGAACTCCGTTCGTCGGCGTCCTCTACTGCGGCCTGGCCCTGACTTCCCGCGGCACGCGCGTCATTGAATTCAACGTCCGCTTCGGCGATCCCGAAACGCAGGCCGTCCTGGCCCGGCTCAAGACCCCTCTCGGTGCCCTCATGCTGGCAGCCGCGAAGGGCGAACTGGACCAGGCCGAAGAGCTGCGCTGGTCGAAGGAGTCGGCCGTCGCCGTCGTCGTCGCCGCTGAAAACTACCCGGACGCGCCCCGCACCGGGGACCGCATCCGCGGCCTGAACAAGGTAGACGCGCTCGAAGGCGTCCACGTCATCCACGCCGGCACCAAGCTGGACGAAGAAGGCCGGATTGTCTCCGCCGGGGGCCGCGTGCTGGCCGTTGTGGCGTTGGGAACGGACCTCGTGGAGGCCCGCGAGCGGGCTTACGACGGCGTGGAGCTGGTCCAGCTCGACGGCGGACAGTTCCGTACCGATATCGCCGGCAAGGCAGCGCGCGGCGAGATCCATGTGGTCTCCCCGGCCACCGGCTCCATCCCGAATGTGAAGGCCTGAACCATGTCCGAAAGCAACGTCAACGGCCTGCAGACCGAGACCCTTGACCTCCCGGGGTGGAAGCACTTCTACTCGGGCAAAGTCCGCGACCTCTATGTTCCGGCCGATGATCTCGAGGGGGCCGCATCTGGCCAGGACCGCGTGCTGGTGGTGGCGAGCGACCGGATCAGCGCCTACGACCACGTTTTGAGCAGCGAGATCCCGGACAAGGGCCGGGTCCTCACCCAGCTGAGCCTGTGGTGGTTCGAACAGCTTGGCGTGGAGCACCACGTCCTTGCGTCCACGGCCGCCGAGGGAGTGCCCGAGGAAGTCGAGGGCCGCGCGATGATCTGCAAGCGGTTGGAGATGTTCCCCGTGGAATGCATTGCCCGCGGGTACCTCACTGGCTCCGGCCTGGCCGAGTACCGCCAATCGGGCACGGTCTGCGACATCCCCCTTCCGGAAGGCCTGGTTGACGGCTCGCGCCTTGATCACGCCATCTTCACGCCTTCTGCCAAGGCTGAAGTCGGCGAGCACGACGAGAACATCACCTACGACGACGTCGTCGCGATGGTGGGCGACGATATCGCAGCGCGCCTGAGTGAACTCACGATGAAGATCTACACCCGAGCGGAAGAGATCGCCCGCGGCCGAGGCATCATCCTGGCCGACACGAAGGTTGAGTTCGGCATCGATGTCACCACGGGCGTCATCACCCTGGGCGATGAGGTCCTCACGCCGGATTCCTCGCGTTTCTGGGACGCTTCCACGTACGAGCCAGGCAAGGCGCAGCCGTCGTTCGACAAGCAGTTTGTGCGTGACTGGCTGACTTCCGCGGAATCGGGCTGGGACCGCTCGAGTGACGCCCCGCCGCCCGCGCTGCCGGCCGACGTCGTCGAGAAGACGCGTGCCCGCTACGTGGAGGCTTACGAAAAGCTGACCGGTCGGACGTTCGTCTGACTCGCAGTTGTTGTCGTTTAGACGCGTCTAAACGACAACAACTGCGAGGTAGTTGGGTTCGTTAGCTTGCGCGGGAAGACTGCGCGCTGCCGCCATGGCCCGACGCCGCCCGACGTTCCGCGAGCCGGATCTCCAGCACGGAGTCCATGGCCTGCTGGACGCGGTCTGCCGCTCCGGCAGCAGTGAAGTCGCGTTGGGCTTCTTCGAGATGAACCAATGCGTCGGTGTTTTCACCGGCGGCCTTGAGGGCCTTGCCGAGGAGGAAAGCGACTTCGCCTGCAGTGTGCCGGGCGAGGACGTCGCGGTCCGCGTGGATTTCACGCAACTTGGTGATGGCGGCAGGGATGTCGCCCGTCAGGTAGAGCCAGCGGGCGCGGATGAAGGCGACTTCCAGCTGGTCGGTCTTGTTTCCGCCAACAATCGACAGGGCGAGTTCGGCACGTTCGATGGCCGAGAGCGTCTCCGGCTCAACGATTCCCGAGGAGAGCCGGACTGCCGCCGATGCCTTGTTGAAGCGCGCCCACAGCTCAATATCATTGGCGGGGGAGAGCAGCTTCGCGGCACGCTCGTGATGCTTGATGCCTTCCACGTAGTCGTGCCGCATGAAGGCCACGTTTCCCACCACCCAGGCCACTTCTCCTGCGAGCTGCGACATCGAATGGTCGTCCATCTGGTTGTTCATGGCCTGGCAATACGTCCAGGCCTCGTCCAACCTGCCGCTCTCGGCCAATGCTCCGATCAGCGCCCGGTGCGCACCGATGATCAACGTTGAGCCTTTGGGCAGCTGCTCGGACAGCCTCACGGCTTCCTTGGCGTGCTCGACGGCGGTGGCCAGCTGCCCTTGTCCGTGGCAGACAGCGGCAAGCATCTGCCGGGCACGGACGCCCAGGCCGGCGGATTCCGTAGCCATGGGATGTTCCAGCAGATGCTGGATGATCTGCTGGCATTCCTTCAACTGCCCTTGCTTCATGAGGCATTCCGCCTGCATGTAGGTCATGTTCCACCAGGCGCTGGTGTTCTTTGCCTCGAGCGCGATTTGGGCGGCGGTTGAGGCATGGCTTGCGGCAAGCGGGTAGTCCCTGAGGTCCCAGGCTTGCCGGGCGTACAGCCCCGCGAGCACGTATTCGGCGTCACTGACGGATACGGGCTGGCTCCAGGCTTCCAAGGCTTTTGGTGCCAGTTCCAGGCGGCGGGCGAGTTCTTCAATGACTTCGGCCGTGGGCTCCCGCCGGCCGGTTTCGAGAAGTGAAATGTAGCTGGGTGAGTAAAGGTCCCTGCCCAATTCAGCCTGGGTCAGCCCACGTTCGAGCCGTTCGGCACGGAGCTTTTCTCCGAATCCGTTCCCCACAGGTTCCTCCTAGAGGCTTGTCTTTGCGCCGTCTTTCCGCCTAAAGCTTGACAGTCGCTGTGGAAAACATTTTACAATGAATGTCAACAGGGACCGCGTAATTTCCGTAACGAATCCGACTCGCATTGAGGAAAAATTATGTTGAAGAAGATTGCTGCAGCAGTGGCCTTGGCCGGCGCTCTTGCATTCTCCGCCGCGGCGCCAGCCGTGGTTTCCGCAGCCCCTGTGGCAGACACCGTCAGCACGGTGCTCAGCATTGGTAACTGGCCTGACCCGATGAGGGTTTCACAGGCAATCGGTAACTGGCCCGACCCGATGGGCGTGGTCTCCCAAGCTATCGGTAACTGGCCTGATCCCATGCGGGTCTCGCAGGCTATCGGTAACTGGCCCGATCCCGTGTAGGTGAGGCTCGACGGCGGCTCCCGGAGGTCATGGTAGCCGCTGGATAATTCAAATGAAGTGAAGAAGTCCCCGGTTGTCGGAAATCGACACACCGGGGATTTCTTTTGCGCGAAGAGCCGCCCGGGCCGTGATATGGCCCCCGAGTCATTGTGTCGGGGTTGTTAACAACACTTGTCTCTAAACCCTGGGCAGCTGAGGAAAACCGGTCAGGGGAATGTTTCTTGCGATTTTCGGGAGGGCGGAAAGGCTCGTTAAATAAAGTAGAAGGCCTTCCGAGTGGAAGGCCTTCTACCATTTGGTCGGGATGACAGGATTTGAACCTGCGACCTCTTCGTCCCGAACGAAGCGCGCTACCAAGCTGCGCTACATCCCGATCCGCTGCGAAAGCAACTGTTCAAGAATAGCCGATCCCTCCCCGGATGCGAAATCGAGAGGCGCCCCTGAGGGAACGGCAGCCTCAGACCAGCGAGTCCTTCCAGGCGCCGTGCAAGCGGGCGAAACGTCCGCCGCCGCCGATGAGCTCGGCCGGTGTGCCGTCCTCCACGATGAGTCCCTCGTGCACCACCAGCACCCGGTCCGCGGTCTCCACAGTGGACAGCCGGTGGGCGATGATGATGGCGGTCCGTTCGGAGTCCGTGCCGGACAACAAGCTGCTCAGGCCGGCCTGCACCAGCCGTTCGGAAGGGATATCAAGCGATGATGTCGCCTCGTCGAGAATGAGTACTGCCGGTGCCGCGATGAACGCCCGGGCGAAGCCGATCAATTGCCGCTGCCCCGCTGAGACCCGGCCACCGCGCTTGTTGACGTCGGTGTCGTATCCGTCCGGCAGCGCCGAGATGAAGTCGTGTGCGCCCACTGCCCGGGCAGCTTCTTCAATCTCCGCACGGGTGGCTTCAGGCCGTCCCAAGGCGATGTTGTCCGCGACCGAGCCGCTAAAGAGGAAGGCCTCCTGGGTGACCATCACGACGGCGCGGCGCAGGTCCGCCGTCGAGAGCTCCCTAAGGTCGACGCCGTCGAGGGTCAAGGATCCTTCGGTGACGTCGTAGAAGCGGGCGATGAGCTTGGCGAAGGTCGATTTGCCGGCGCCGGTCTGTCCGACGAGCGCTATGGTCTGTCCGGCGGGAATGTGAAGGTCAAGTTTGGGAACAACCACCTTGCCGTTGCCGTAGCCGAACTCCACGCCGCGGAAGTCGATTTCGCCGCGGGCATGGGGCAAGGGCACAGGGTTCTTGGGCGGCCGGACGGTGGGGACTTCTTCGAGCAGGCCCGAGACCTTCTCCAGCGCAGCCTGGGCGCTCTGGAAGGAGTTGTAGAACATGGCCATCTGGTCCACGGGCTGGAAGAAGCGCTTCGTTGAAAGGATCAGTGCCAGGAGCACGCCCACTGCCAGGTCTCCGGAGAGCACCCGGAAGCCGCCGAACAACAGGACCACTGCCACGCACACGTTGCCGATCAGGACCAGGCCCGGTTGGAAGATGCCATTGAGGTTGATTGAGCGGACCGTGACTTTTCGGTAGTCCTCGGAGAGTTCGGCGTAGCGTTGGGCGTTCTCGGGTTCCTTGCGGAATGCCTTGATGGCCCGGATACCGGTCATGGTCTCCACGAAGTGCACAATCAGCCTCGCCGATACCACCCGCGATTCGCGGAAGGCGATCTGCGAGTGCTTCTGGTACCAACGGGCCAGGAAGTATGCGGGTACGCCCGTGGCGAGCATGAGCAGCCCGCTGCGCCAGTCGAGCGCAAATACCGTAAATGCCGTGAAGAGCATGAACAGGATCCCGGAAGCCAGGGAGCTGACGCCCGAATCGAGGAGTTCACGCAGCGCTTCAAGGTCTGAGGTCTGGCGTGCGATGATCCGGCCCGAGGTGTACTTCTCGTGGAACTCCAGGCTGAGCCGTTGGGTGTGCCGGAAGACCCGCAGCCGAAGATCAAGCAGCATGGATTGGCTCAGCTTCGCCGTGGAGGTCACGTAGAGGGCCGTCAAAATCGCCGTGGCGACGGCCGCCGTCAGATAGAGGACGCCGGCCAGGACCACGGGCATGTTGTTTCCGGCGAGCAACGAGGGCAGTGCGTGGTCGATGCCGAAAGCGATGATCGTCGGCCCGGCCACCCGGGTGGCCTGGGAGAGCACCACCATGCCGAGCGTGAGCCAGAACCGCAACCGCACCGGGCGGATGAGTGACCCCAGCAAGGTTACCGACCGCCGTCGTACTGCTTTGCTGTCGCTGCGGCTCAGGTGGGCGTTGTCTTCATTGGCGGTTCCGAACGTGCTCATCGGCGGCCCTCCCCGGCTTGGTCCATGTGCTGTTCCGAGTCCAACTCGTGTTCCAGCTCGTCGAGTTCGAGGTCGAGGTCCTTCGGACCCGCGTCGAGGCTCGCGATCACATAGCGGTAGTGTGCGTTGTTGGCCAACAGTTCCGTATGGGTCCCGACGGCGGTGATCTTTCCGTTTTCGAGCAGCGCCACCCGGTCGGCCAAGGCAACGGTCGACGGCCTGTGCGCGACGATCAGCGTGGTGGTGTCCCGGAGGACTTCGCGGAGCCTGGCCGTGACGAGTTCCTCGGTGTTCACATCCAGGGCGGAGAGCGGATCATCCAGCACGAGGATCTTGGGCTTGGCTGCGATGGCCCGGGCAAGCGCGATGCGCTGCCGCTGGCCGCCGGAAAGGCTCAGGCCTTCTTCGCCGATGAGGGTCCCGACGCCTTCGGGCAGCGAATACGCGAAGTGCGCCTGCGCGACGTCGAGCGCTTCCTCAAGGGCTTCCTCGGACGTGTCGGGCGCGCCGAGCAACACGTTGTCCCGGACCGAGCTGGAAAACAGGGTGGTGTCCTCGAAGGCGACCGCCACAATGGACCTCAGCTGCTCGACGCTGAAGTCGCGGACATCCACGCCGTCAATGGTCACGGATCCTTCGTTCACGTCATAGAGCCGGGGGACCAGCTGGAGCAGGGCGCTCTTTCCGCTGCCGGTAATGCCCACAAGTGCCATGGTTTCGCCGGGATTGATGTCCAGGGTGATGTCTTGCAGGAGCCGTGAGCCGTCGTCGAAACCGAACGCGGCGCCTTTGAAGCTCAATGCCCCGCGCAGTTCCTTGGGTGTCCTGGGGTTCGCCGGACTGGTGATCGTATTGGGCGTGTCCATGACCTCGAAGTGGCGGTCGAGGGCGGTCTTTGCGGTCAAGGCCATGGCCAGGAGGGTCCCCGAGAATTCAACCGGTGCCGCCACAACCGCCGCGGTGCCGAAGAACGCTACGAGGGAACCGATGCTGAGTTGGCCCGTGGAGACAAGCAGGACGCCCGCCACGAGCCCGACGCCGAGCGCCAGCTCGGGCAGCAGCGTCACCACCAGCGTGAAGGTGGCTTGGTGCTTGGCTTTGGCTATCTCGGTCTGCCTCAGCTCCTCGGCCTGCTCGTTGAAGTTCTCCAGCGCTTCGCGGCTGCGGCCGAACGCCTTGAGTACGCGGATGCCGTGAACGGACTCCTCAACCGTGGTGGCGAGGTCGCCGGCCTGGTCCTGGCTCAGCCGGGTGACCTGGCTGAACCGGCGGCGGAAGCGGAAGGAATAGATCATGATGGGCACGGCGGCGGCGAGGAAGATCAAAGCCAGCTGCCAGCTCATCGCGAACATCACCCCGACGCCGATCACCACCGTCAAGGTGGTCACCACCAGCATGATTGCGCCGAACGCCATCCAACGCCGGAGGAAGTTCAAGTCCGTCATGGCGCGGGACAGGAGCTGCCCGGAACCCCAACGGTCGTGGAAGGAAACGGTGAGATCCTGCAGATGCCCGTAGAGGGACACCCGCATCCTCGATTCCACGGTGGTTGCGGGATTGATGACGAACTGCCGCCGCAACGCCACAAGCCCGGCTTCTGCGATGCCGAGTGCCAGAACCACGGCCGCGGCGGTCCAGACGGCGTTGGTGGGGCCGCCGGGGTGGAGGGAGCCGTTGATCAGTACCCGCAGCACCTGCGGGATGGCAAGCGCCATGATGCTGGCCAGCAACGCGCTGACCAACCCCATGAAAAGCCTGGGGAGGATCGGTCTGACGTGGGGGTAGAGACGTTTGATCGAGGTGAAGAATGAAGTCTGTTTGGCCATGCCCGCTTCTCAACAGCTTTGTCCCGGCGTTCCGCGCCTTCCCGGCGCGACGCACGGAGGTAGTTTCCTGTAGCAACTACCCTATGTCATCGCGTAACGGGATTCACAGCACCATTGCGTTCCGTGATAGGAGGCATTGGGAGCGGCTCCGCGCCGGACATGCCCGGCTTTCGAATGCTTGCCCGCCCCCGGACATGTCCAGCTTTGAAAGCAAAGGGTGGACATAATGCTGTTATGTCCACCCTTGGCGCGAAGCGTTGCGCATGCTCATTGGTGCAGGGCGGACATGTCCATCCTTGGCACGGACCGGGGCGCATGCTCGGTGGTGGGCGATGGCTAGCGGCGGGCCGTGAGTGTCAGCAGTACCGCCTCAGGCTTGCACGCTATGCGGACCGGGGCGAAGCGTGAGGTGCCGATGCCGCCTGAGACGTTGACCGGCGTCGTGCGTCCGTTGTTTTCCCAGTCGTGCAGGCCCTTGGCGCGCCAGGTGGGGAGATCGCAATTGGCAACCAAGGCGCCGTAACCGGGGATGCAGATCTGGCCGCCGTGGGTGTGTCCGGCGAGGATGAGGTCTGCTGAGTCGTTCGTGAAGTGGTCCAGGACCCGTTGGTAGGGCGCGTGGATCACGGCAACGCGCAGGTGCGGGCGGGAGTCCTGTCCGGCAGTGCCCCGTGGCCAGCCGGCGTAGCGCTCCCGGTTCAGATGGGGGTCGTCGACTCCGGAGAAATCGAAGCGGATCCCGTTGATGGGCAGGGACTGGTGCCTGTTGGTGAGGTCGATCCAGCCGGACATCCCGAATCCCGAACGAAGCCGCGGCCAGTCAAGCTCCACCGGGTTGTTCTTGACGCGCGAGGGTCCGAGGAAGTACGCGGTCGGGTTCTTGAACCGAGGGGCGTAGTAGTCGTTGGAGCCGGGGACAAAGACACCCGGGAACTTCAACAGTGGCCGCAACGCATCCAGCAGCGGCACGACGGCGTGCGGGTGGCTGAGATTGTCACCCGTGTTCACCACGAGGTCAGGTTCAAGCGCCGCGAGCGAACGCAACCATTCGGCCTTTTTGCGTTGGCTTGGTACGAAATGGATGTCGCTTATGTGCAGCACCCGGAGGGGAGCCGAGCCTGCCGGCAGGATGGGAAGGGTTTCCTCCCGGAGGACGAACTGGTTCTTCTCCCAGAGGCCATAGGCAAAGCCAGCTACGCCCGCGGTTGCACCCGCCCCTGCGGCGACGGCAAAGCCGCGTCCGATGCTTCGGACGCGGCTTGCCAGCGATGCAATGACGGGCTTGGAGCCGTTAGCCATTCTTTTTTCCATTGCCGTTTCCGTTGCTGCTCGGCTGGGTGCTCGGAGTCGTGTTGCCCGGAAGGATGTTGTTCGGAGTGGTGTTGCTCGGCGTCGACGTCCGGTACCCGGGTGGATCCGTCAAGTTCGACGGCGGAGCCGGGAACGGATTGGTGCCATAGGCGGGCGCAACCTGGAGCATGTAGTTGGCGAACTGCGGGCCAGCGATCATGTAACCATCAATGCCTTGGTAGAACTTGCCATTGATTGTCACATTTTGACCGGGTCGTCGCTGGTCGCCAAGCGGATCGCCAAACCAGGTGGCTGTCGCAAGACCGGACGTGTAACCGGCAACCCAGGTGGAACTATTGGAGTCGTTGGTTCCGGTCTTGGCCGCGATCGGGAAGTTGGTCTTGGTAGAGATTCGAGGCTGGATCAGCGAGCCAGAACCCTTGTTCAGAACCTCTTGCATGGCGTACGCAACGCCGTGAGCGACCTCAGGGCTGACCGCACTTCTGCAACTCGTGGATTGGGCCGGCAGTTTGGCGCCAGTCTGGTCGGTTACCGAAGTGATGGCGATCGGCTCGCAGTACGTGCCGTTGTTCGCAAAAGTGGCGAAAGCACTGGCCATGGTGAGCGGCGCAGTCTGGGTGGCGCCGATCAGGTTGGACAAACGAGTCATGGGAATCTTGGGATTCGGGTCGCCATTATTTGCGTTGGGGAGGCCGCCGTGGATGCCAACAGCGTCGACGATCTTCTGGATGCCGCACAGGTCAACCCGTGCGGCCGTGGCAAAGGTCATCGTGTTGATGGAGTTGGCCAAACCATCGACTACCGTCATGGGCTTGTAATACCCGCCCTCGGCGTTCTGAAGGTCGAAGCTGCCCGGCACGGTGCTGTCGTAGAAGCCGTCCTCCGGGGTCGGACAGGTGTTCTTCCATGGGAATCCCGGCGCGTAGCGCCGAACCGTGCCGTCGAGAACCGTGTTCATGGACTTGCCCTCGTTCAACCATTCGGCAAACGTGAAGGGCTTCATGGTGGAACCGGGCTGGAAACCACCCAAGCCATTGAGGTCGTTGCCGTTGGCATCGAGCTTGTCAACGTTAAAGTTCTGCTCAGCCTGGAACTTCCCGTCAGCCGGCAACCAGACAGTATTTTGGGCCATCGAAACGATCTTGCCAGTGCCCGGCTGGACCGAGACCAGGGAGGCACCCCATTTGTCCGGGTTGGCACCGGCGGAAGCGTCAACCTGGGTTTGGGCCACGGCCTGAGCCTTGGGATCCAGTGTGGTCTGGATGGTCAGGCCGCCACGTGAGACTCGGTTGATGCGATCGTCCTGCGTGGCGCCGTACGCAGGGTTGTTGTAGAGCAAGTGAAGCACGTAGTCGCAGAAATACGCCGCTGTGGCGGAGTAAGGGCAGCCTTGGCGAGGCTGAGTGACCTTGGTGGTCACCGGCGTCGCGATGGCGGCGTCGTAGTCAGCCTTCTTGATCTTTCCCTGATCCAGCATGAGGCCAAGGACCAAGTCGCGACGTTGCTTCGCGTGGTCCGGGTTGGTCACCGGGTCGTAGTAGGACGGGCTGTTGACCACGCCGGCCAGCAAGGCGGCCTGCGGCAAGGTGAGGTCCTTGGCGCTGGTGCTGAAGAAGAGCCTCGAGGCGGCCTCGATGCCGTAGGCGTCCTTATTGAAGAAGACGATGTTGAGGTAGCCCTCAAGGATCTGCTGCTTGGAGAACTTCTTCTCCAAGGCGATAGCCAGCTTCATTTCGCGGAGTTTGTCGCCAACGCCTTTGTTGACGCCATTGAGCTTCACATCGGCCGACTGGCCCTGGGACACGAGGGACTCGTTGATGACGTTGTTCACGTACTGCTGGGTGATGGTGGAGGCACCCTGCTTCTGGCCGCGCGCCGTGCTGACGATGGCGCGCATGATGCCGGTGGCGTCGACGCCACCGTGCTCATAGAAGCGGCTGTCCTCGACCGAGACGATCGCGTCCTTGATGAAAGGGCTCATCTGGTCGAGCGAGACCCGCGTGCGGTTCTCGGAGTAGATGGAGGCGATCTGGCTGCCGTCCGCGGCCAGGATGGTGGTCGCCTGGCTGGGCGGGGTCACCTGAAGCTCCGCCGGCAACGTGTCGAAGAACTGAATGGACCCACTCGCCGCACTGCCTGAAACGGCGGCCGCGGGGACGAGCAAGCCCGCCACCAGGACACCACAAATAGCGCTCACACCGAGGAATCCGAGGATCTTTCCAAGAGTGGTGGCAGTGTCGAATAGAGGGTTCCTACGAGTCACCATGTTCACCACTTTACCGGCAAGGGCTAGTCTTTCTTTCATGACCAAATGGGAGTACGCGACGATTCCGCTCATCATTCACGCCACAAAGCAGATTCTGGACCAATGGGGAGAGGACGGCTGGGAGCTCGTCCAGGTTGTCCCCGGACCCGATGGAAACGGACTTGTTGCATACTTGAAGAGGGAGAAGCAGTAACAATGACAACCCCCGCAGAAGCCACCGTTGGCGCGGATTCCGCAACTCCGGCATCCGCCGTCGAGCAGCGCCTTGCCGAACTTGGACTGACCCTGCCGGCTGTAGCCGCTCCAGTGGCCGCCTACGTTCCGGCCATCGTCTCCGGCAACCACGTCTACACTTCCGGACAACTGCCCTTTATTAACGGCAAACTCGAAGCTACGGGCAAAGTCTCCAGCGGCGAGGAAGGCCTTTCGGAAGAGCCCACGGTGTCTCCGGAAGACGCGCAGATGTATGCAGCCGTTTGCGCGGTCAATGCCTTGGCTGCCGTCAAGAGCGTCATCGGAGACCTCGACCGCATCACGCGCATCGTGAAGGTCGTCGGCTTCGTGGCCTCCGATGCCTCCTTCACCGGCCAGCCCGGTGTTATCAATGGTGCATCCGAGCTCCTCGGGCGTGTCTTCGGCGACAAAGGGCAGCACGCGCGTTCCGCCGTCGGCGTTGCAGTCCTTCCGCTCGACTCTCCCGTCGAGGTCGAGTTGATCGCTGAATTCAGCTAAGGAACCGGTTCACTCAATTGCCACAACTTGCCCGACGCCTGTTTGCGTTACCCCCTGAACTAGAAGGGGCAGCACGGAACTGGCTTGAGCTCGGCGAACGGGCCCCCCGCGCCGCGCGCTTTGCATCATCTGTTGTCCTGCTGCGTGATTCGCCTACCGGCCTGGAAACGTGGATGGGTTACCGTCCCGGTTCCTCGCCGTTGGGTGTTGTCGCGTTTCCCGGCGGATCGCTGGAACCCAGCGACGACGACGCCCTCGGCTGGCTCGGCCCCTCGCCTCAGCATTGGGCTGACGCGCTGGGGACCGCCGACGTCGGACTTGCCCGCCGACACGTGGTGGGCGCCATCCGCGAGCTGTTCGAGGAAACCGGCGTGCTGCTGGCCGGTCCCGACTTGTCCTCCACGGTCGAGGCAACCTCGACTCCCGAGTGGATGAAGGCGCGTGAGGCCGTAGCTGCCCAGGACAAGTCGTTCACGGATGTCCTGGCCAAGCGTGGCTTGTCGCTCCGGACGGACCTGCTCAAGCCGCTCGTCAACTGGCTCAGCCCGGACTTTGCGCATCGGCGGTTCAACACCCGCTACTTCGCGGCGACTCTTCCCGTGAACCAACAGCCTTCGCTGCTGGCGAGCAAGGGTGTCTGGGGGCGCTGGGTATGCGTTTCCAAACTCATGGCCGATCGCGAGACCACTGAGCTTGGGAACGAAGTCGGCCAGGAAAACACGGTCGGTTTGTCATTGGGCCAATTGCTGGTGCCCGGCTCGGAGATCATTCTCGAAAAGATGGCTGCCGCCCAAGGCTGCATCGCGTACCTCAGCTACAAACGCAAGCCGCATATGTACCAGCCGCACCTCATTGAAGAGGATGGTGCGCTCATGCTCGAAGTCGAAGCCGCCCGCACGGTTTCAGGGGAGCCGCAGCGGGAGCGCTGACGACGACGACCTGCGACGCTGGCGATACGAAAAATGCCTGGCGACTCCGGAATTCCGGAGTCGCCAGGCATTTTCTGTGTCGCTAGAAATTACCGGGAGCGCTGGCGGAGGCGCTGCATGTCCAGGATGACTACCGCGCGGGCTTCCAGGCGGAGCCAACCGCGCTGGACGAACTCGGCGAGGGCCTTGTTGACCGTCTCGCGGGAAGCTCCGACCAACTGGGCCAGTTCTTCCTGCGTAAGTTCGTGGGCCACCAGGACGCCGTCGGTCGCGGGCCGGCCGAAGCGGTCGGCGAGATCCAGCAGGGCCTTGGCGACGCGGCCCGGGACGTCCGAGAAAACGAGGTCGGACAGGGAGTCGTTGGTGCGGCGCAAGCGTCGGGCGAGTGCCTGCAGCAACTGCGCTGAAACCTCGGGACGAGTGCGCAGCAGGGCGTTGAGGCTTTCGTTCTTCAGGCCAGCCAGTCGCGTCTCGGAAACGGCCGTAGCCGTCGCGGTGCGCGGGCTCGGGTCGAACAGGGCCATTTCGCCGAAGAGCTCGCCCGGGCCCAGGATGGCCAGCAGGGATTCGCGGCCATCCGGAGAGGTGCGGCCGAGCTTAACCTTGCCGGACACGATGAAGTACAGCTGGTCACCCTGATCTCCCTCGCGGAAAACAGACGCTCCGCGTGAAAGGTCCACCTCTGTGAGTTCGTCCGTCAGCAGACGGAAAGCGTCGTCGTCAAGGGTGGCGAAGAGGGGTGCGCGGCGCAATACCTCGATATCCATGAAATCTCCTGAGTAAAAGTTCGGCTGGGGCGCTTCAGCCATTGTTTCAGAATTTTGTCGCGTCTGTGACGTACTTGGCAGCCGAAACGCCCGAAATCACGCGGAACAGGCCCAAAATCGGGCCTCAACCCGATGGGAATGTTCCGCTGGGCGCGGGCTTCGAGACCTGGACGACCGCCTGCTTCCGAAGGGAAGCTGTCAGTCTGTGCAACTACAATTGGGGCTTACTCGGCTGTGAGGAGCATTGGTGTTCGGCTTGACCATCTTGGACCTGGCGTTGATTTTGACGCTTCTTTCCTACCTGATCTACGGACTGCGCAACGGCTTCTTCGTGACGCTCGGTGGAATCGCAGGCTTCGCCGTGGGCGCAATGGCTGCCTTTATCGCGGTTCCGCTCGTCGGCGACTGGGTAAAGGACAGCGGTTGGAGGCTGACCGCCATTATCGGTTCGGCTGTGGTGCTCATTGTCCTGGGGCATGGGCTTGGCACCTGGATCGGTCAAAAGGTCCGCAAGGCCGTGCGCATCCAGCCCTTGCACGCACTCGACCGTCTGCTGGGTGGATTTGTCAGCCTGGTTGTCGCGGCACTGGTCATGTCCCTGTTGGCGTTCAGCATCGGTTCCCTGGGTGTGCCCTTCGTTTCGCAGCAGCTGGCAGGTTCCAAGGTGATCCGCTTCATCGACACCATGACGCCAACGCCTGTCAAGGCAAGCGTCGCGCAACTGCGTTCCACGGTCATGGGCAACGGGATTCCGCAGCTCATCGAGGGCATCGGCCCCGTGGCGCCTGTGCCGATTCCGAACACCAGCACGGACACTCCCGCACTCAACAATGCGGCCCATTCCGTGCTGAAGATTGCCGGTACGGCCTACCAATGCGGTCAAAACCAGACGGGCTCCGGCTTCGTCGTCTCCCCTGGCCGTGTGGTGACCAACGCGCACGTCGTGGCTGGTGTGTCGCAGCCCGTGGTGGAAATCCCCGACGGCGGTGCGTTGCCAGGCCGTGTGGTCTACTTCGACAGCCAGCGCGACCTGGCCGTAGTCGCCGTCGACGGGCTCCCGACGGCGCCCCTCCAGTTGAGCGCCGACCTTCCGGCCGGTTCGCCCGCGGCCTTCGCCGGGTACCCCCACGGTGGTCCGTTCCAGTCCAAACCGGCTGCGGTGGAGGGAATCTCGACCCTGCTGGTCCCGGACATCTATGGCAACAACCCGTCCCCGGAACAGGTCTACAAGATTGCGGGAGACGTGCAGCCGGGCAACTCGGGCGGTCCGCTGCTGACGACCCAGGGGCAGGTTGCCGGCGTGGTCTTCGCCAAGACCACTTCGGATGTGGCCGTGGGCTACGCCCTCACCATGGACGAGCTCTCGCCGGTGGTCCAGCAAGCATCATCCCTGAGCACGGCAGTGTCGTCGGGCCAGTGCACCAAGAAGTAGCCCTGCCCACCAAGGGACATGCTCTGCGTTTGATTTGAGCATTGGACATATTGCGTTTATGTCCAGTGCTGGCCGCGAAGAATGAGCATGTCCCCAGGGATGAGGCGGACATGTCCAGCCTTGGGCTTGAAGAATGAGCATGCGCCGTTGCCAGGGATCGAAGAAGTAGCCCTGCCCACCAAGGGACATGCTCTGCGTTTGATTTGAGCATTGGACATATTGCGTTTATGTCCAGTGCTGGCCGCGAAGAATGAGCATGTCCCCAGGGATGAGGCGGACATGTCCAGCCTTGGGCTTGAAGAATGAGCATGCGCCGTTGCCAGGGATCGAAGAAGTAGCCCTGCCCACCAAGGGACATGCTCTGCGTTTGATTTGAGCATTGGACATATTGCGTTTATGTCCAGTGCTGGCTGCGAAGAGTGAGCATGTCCCCAGGGATGAGGCGGACATGTCCAGCCTTGGGCTTGAAGAGTGGGCATGTCCGGAGGGGAAGTGCGGACACAGGGTGTGCCCCCAAGCAACCCCGCTCCGTTCGAGGGACTAGACCGCGGTGGCGAGGTAGTCGATGGCCAGCTTGTAGCCCTGAACTCCTGCGCCGACGATCACCGCGGAGCACACCGGGGACAGGTAGGAGTGGTGCCGGAATTCCTCGCGCTGGTGCACGTTGGTGATGTGGACCTCGACGGCGGGAAGCTGCACTGCCGCAAGCGCGTCCCGCAGTGCCACGGAAGTGTGCGTGTATGCTCCCGCGTTGATGACGATCCCGACGGCGGTTCCGCGTGCGCCGTGGATGGCGTCCAAGAGGTCGCCCTCATGGTTTGACTGGACGCAGTCCACGGTGAAGCCGTTGGCCTCCGCGGCTGCCATGGCGAGCTGTTCGACGTCGACCAACGTGGAGGTGCCGTACTTTTCCGGCTCGCGCGTGCCCAGCAGGTTCAGGTTGGGGCCGTTCAGGACGAGGATGGTGCCGCGACCGGCTGCGGTGGCGGTGGGAGCTTCAGTCATAACTCCCAATCTATAGGTGCGCCGAGCCTGCTTGGAGTTTCTTACGCCGCCGGGCTTACGCGGCCGGGCTTACGCCGCCCGGCTGCGTCCCTCCCATAAGCAGCGTAAGAAACACCAAACAGCAACTACACAGCCGTGATCCGGAGCAGCAGCGCGTGTTCCGGATTCAGGACCGGCATGGGAAGCCCCACCTCAGCAAGGAAGCGGCCACTTGCCTCAGCCCCGGACGGCAGCCATGCCGGCGGCTGCACCTGGGTGAACGTGCGGGCATAGTCGGCGTCGCCGGGGGCCGGGAAAATGGCCTGAACCATGTAGGAACGCTCGGGATCGAGGCCCGGAATGGCCACGCGCCCGGGTTGTTCGGCAAACGACGTCCGGGTGCTGACGACGGCGAACAGCGCGGAGCCGCCGTCGTCGGAGACCACACCGTGCACCATCAGCGAGTCGTCCGGGACGTCCGCACGCACCATCCGCCCGCTGTGGATGAGCCCGCGGTGCTCCTTGTACAGGCCGATGAAGCGCTTGAGTTCCTCGCGTTCGGCTCGCTGGACCTGCCGGACATCCCATTCCATGCCGAAATGCCCGAACATCGCAGTGATGGCGCGGAAGGAGAGATCGTGCGTCCGGGCCGTGGTGTGCGAGGTGGTGGGTCCGATGTGCCCGCCCACCAGTTCCGGCGGAACCACGACGCCGGTCCAGCGCTGGATGGTCTGCCTCTCGAGGGCGTCGTTGCAGTCCGATCCCCAGATCCGGTCGGTCCGCTCAAGGATGCCGAGGTCCACCCGGGCACCGCCGGAAGAGCAGCTTTCGATTTCGACGCCGGGGTGGGCTTTGCGGAGCTCGTCGAAGAGCCGGTAGGCGGCCAGGGTTTGCCCATGTACGGAGGCCCGCCCTGCATGGCCGTGCTCGCTGAGGTCCCGGTTCTGGTCCCATTTGAGGTACTTGATGTTGTTTTCCCGAAGGAGCGCGTCGATCCGGTCGAAGACGTATCGCCAGGCTGCGGGGTTGACGAGGTCGATAATGTGCTGGTGCCGCCATTCCAGGGGAAGGCGGCCGCCGTCCTTGTGGGAGAGGGCCGAGGGGCCCACGATCCAGTCGGGGTGCGATCGTGCAACATCGGAATCCAGGTTGATCATTTCCGGTTCCACCCAGAGTCCGAACTCCATGCCGTGCGAATTCACGGCCTCGATGAGCGGCGTCAGCCCATCTGGCCAAAGGGTTCGGTCAACGTACCAGTCGCCCAGGCCCGCATGGTCGTCGCGGCGGCCGCGGAACCAGCCGTCGTCGAGCACGAAGCGCTCAACGCCCAGTTCCGCCGCGGACTCGGCGAGCTCCAGCAGGGTGTCCAGCCGGTGGTCGAAGTACACGGCCTCCCAGGTGTTGAGGACCACGGGGCGGGGCTTGCCGGCGGGGAGCCCCGTGGAAGCCGCGGGAAGGACATGATGCGGGCGGGACCGGAACCAGCCGTAGAAAGCTTCGCTGATGCCGTCCAGTCCGCGGTCCGAGTAGGCGGCAAATAGTGCGGGCGTGGTGTAGCTTTCGCCGGGCTGGAGCACTATTTCGGCCGGGCCCAGGAGCTCGGAACCGCCGATCACGGTGCGGCCATCGGCCACGGTGTCGGCGAATTGTTCGTGGTTGCCGCTCCATGCCAAGTGCGTGGCCCAGACCTTCCCGTGGCGGTTCCCGAATCCGGCAGTACCCGCCGCGAAGAGCAGCGAGGAATCGTGCCCCGTGCGGCCGTGGCGTCCCGTGCGCACCCACGTCCCTTGTTGGACGGGTCGGCGCTGCGGGTGCCGCTCGCGGCACCAGCGGCCGGTGAGGTCCAGGAGTTCGACGGCGTCCGGCCCCACCGGGAGGACGGTGGCCAGTTCGTCGAGCTGGAAAGGGGACGTGCCGTCGTTGACGGCGGTGTGGCGCAGTTCGAGAAGGCCTCCCGGGTGAAGGGTGAGGCCGGACGTCACGGTGATTCCGGCGTCGGGATCCTGCTGGACAATCACTGCAGAGGCGGCCGCGGCAGTGGCGACGGCGGAGCTGCTGTCAGCCTGTACGTCCACCACGCGAAACCGGAGCGAAAAGTCCAGTCCGGGGACGCCGTCGGCGATTCGCTGGCCACGCAGGCCCGGGCGGCCTTGCCATGCTGAGGAAGCTTGGGGGAGGAGCGCGGCCGGGACAGTCACGTCGATGGCGGAGTGGGGGATGGGTCCGCCCAGGATGGCGAGGTCGGGGAGCGTGCTGCCGAGATCGGCACCCCAGTGGATGACTTCAGCCTCTCCGTTATCGAAACTGAGCACCAGGCTTGTGCCGGCGGAACGGAGGTGGAGCGGGTCCATGGGCTGTTCGCTTTCAGGGAGTCGTGTGTCGCGATGGAGGGGATGGAGAGCCCGGACGCCGCCGTCAAAGGAGTGAAAGCGGCGGCGCCCGGACTGCTTGCGGGGCTGCGGCGTTGCAGATCAGGATAGCGGGAGCCCGGCCGCTGATGGGCTCCCGCCCGGGGACTATTTCGAGAAGAGGGCGTTGACTTGGTCGTTCGCAGCTGAGAGGGAGCTTGCCGGTGCCTTGCCTGCGATGACGGCGTCCATGGCGGGCTTCATGATGCCCGCCACCTTGGCGGCGTTGTCCGTGATGGGAAGCAGGAAGGTGGACTTGTCCTTCACGTGCTGCGTGAAGGCGGTGACGTCGATACCCTTTGCCTTGAAGGCTGCGGCGGCCTTGTCGGTGGAGGACTTGATCGCGGGGAAGACAACGGCCTTGGCGGCTACGACGTCCTGGCAGGCAGAGGAGCCGAGGTACTCGACCCACTTGATGGAGGCGTCCTTCTTCTTGGTCCCGGCCCAGATGGAGTCGGCCAGGCCGTTGAACATGGAGGCGCTCTTGCCGTCAACTCCCGTGGGGGTGGGGGCGATGCCGAGGTCGATGCCCTTGTACCCCTTGTACTGGCCGATCATCCAGTCGCCGTTGGCGTTGATGGCGGCCTTGCCGGCGCCGAAGGCGTCGGGTGCGTTGGCGCCGACCGTGGTTTCGAGCTTGGGCATGTAGCCCTTCTGGGCAAGGGAAGCCCACCAAGCGATGGTGTCCTGGACGCGCTTGTCGTCGTAGTTGAAGTGCGAGCCCCAAGGGGTCTTGTCCGTGGCGCTCCAGCCCGTGGTGGCTGAGAGGAAGCTCCATTGAGTCTGTCCGGCGTTTTCGGCGTCGGAGCCCGGCAGGCCAAGTCCATACACCGCGACGTTGTTCTTGTCGAAGCCCGGTTCGTCGCCGCGCTTGCCGTTCTTGTCGACGGTGAGGTGGGCGATGGCCTTCTCATAGCTTCCGCCGTCCTGCGGGTTCCAGGTCAAGGCGGCCATCTGCTCAGGCGAGAGACCGGCGTCGGCGGCCATCTTCTTGTTGTAGAAGAGGCCAACGGTGTCCCAGTCCTTCGGAAGGCCGTAACGCTTGCCATCTTGGCCCACCCAGAGGTCCGCAAGGCCTGCGTTGTACTGGGTGAGGTCCACCTTGTCGTTGGACACTGCGTCATCGAGCGCGACGAGCTGTTTGGTCTTGATGAAGTCCGGGTACTTGGAAAGGTGGTCGGTGAAAACGTCGGGGGCGGTGCCGGAGGCCATTCCGTTGGTGATCTTGCCCCAGTAGTCATCCCAGCCCGTCTGGGTGATCTTGACGGTGATATCCGGGTTGGTCTTGTGGAAGTCGTCTGCGCACTGCTGGTAGGCGGGAAGCTGGTTGGAGTCCCAGAGCCAGTAGCTGATCTCTCCCTTGGCGGAGTCGGCGCTGCTGGCTCCTCCGCTTCCGCAAGCGGAGAGGGCGAGGGTGGCCACAGCGGCAGCGGCGACGGCGCCGAGTACTTTCTTTTTCATGATGGGTCCTTTCGGGTGGGGAAGGGCGGGCGCACGGCATGGGCCGGCCCCTGGTGGAGAGGTGATGGCGGGAAGGATTACTTGGTGCCGCTGAAGCCGATCGAGTTGACGATCTTCTTGCCGAAGATCGAGAACAGGATGAGCACTGGAAGGGCGGAGACGAGGGTCGCGGCCATGAGGCCGGACCAGTCCGGGGCGCCTTGCGGGGACTGTGATTTGAAGACGCCCAGTCCCACCGTGAGCACTCGCGATTCCTCGGAGGTCCCGACCAGGAGGGGCCAGAAATATTCGTTCCACTGGCCCATGAACGTGAGCAGGGCGAGTGTCGCGATGGGTGCGGCGGCGTTGGGCATGACGATTTGGAAGAAGATCCGCCAGTGCTTCGCGCCGTCGAGCATCGCGGCTTCCTCCACCTCCCGGGACATGTTGAGGAAGAACTGCCGCATGAAGAAAATCGCGAACGGGGTCATGAACAGATAAGGCAGGACCAATCCGAGCATTGAGTTGAGGAGGCCGAGGTTTTTCACGAGGAGGAAGTTCGGCAGTGCCGTGAAGATCGGCGGGACCAGCATGGTGCCGAGGAAAAGGGTGAAGACGCCGTCGCGGCCCTTCCAACGCAACCGTGCGAAGGCATAGGCGGCCATTGAGCTGAAGAATACGGCGCCCGCGGTGGTGATGCTTGAGAACAGCAATGAGTTCAACAGATATTGCCAAAAGTTGATGGAGGCCCCGGAGCCGCCCTCGGCGATGGCTTCGGAAGCGGTCTGGAGGCCGAAGACGCGCTTGAAGGCACCAAGGCTGAAATCGGCGGGGAGGAGGCTTGCCGAGTTGGACGCAAGCGAGCCGTTGGTGGAGAAGGCCGTGCGGAGAACCCAGTAAAAGGGCAGCACGCTCACGGCAATGGCGATGGCAAGCAGCACCCAGGCGCTTGTGCGGCGCCAGTTGAACGGACGACGGCGGGTGGCTGCCTTGGGGGAGGAGAGGGTGGTCATGTTGTGTCCTTAGTCCAGGTCCGACTGGTTGCCGCGGAGGAGCTTCATCTGGATGAAGGCCACGATTGCCAGGATGAGGAAGAGGATCACGGCGAGGGCCGAGCCATATCCGAAGTCTTGCTCGTTGAAGGCGCGCTGGTAGATGTAGTACTGCAGCACGCGGGTTGCGTTGACGGGGCCGCCCTGGGTGGTGACGGCAACGGTGTCAAAGACCTGGAAGGAACCGATGACGGTCACCACGAGCACCAGGACGAGAACGGGGCGCAGCAGCGGGAGGGTGATCCGCCAGAAGGTGCTGAACGCCTTGGACCCGTCGATGCTGGCGGCTTCGTACACCGTGTGGGGGATGGCTTGCAGTCCGGCGAAGATCAGCAGCGCGGTGTAACCCATATGGCGCCAGGTGTTGATGAGCGCCTGCGTGGGGATGGCCCATTCCTCACTGCCGAAGAAGGCAACGCGGGGCAGTCCGAACCACTCGATGAACTGGTTCACGATGCCGATCTGGTAGTCGAGCATCCAGAACCACAGAAGCGCGGCGATGACGTTCGCCATGAGGTACGGGAGCAGGAGCGCCCCGCGGATGAGGGTTGACTTGGCGACCCGGTGCATGAGGATTGCGAGGCCGAGGGCCAGGAGCGTCTGGAGCACGATATTGATGACGACATATTCCGACGTGACCCCGAGGGCATTCCAGAAAAGAGGGTCCTTCGCGATCTGTTGGTAGTTCTTGACGCCGATCCATTCGGGGTCGCCGAGGATGCTGTACTCGGTGAAGCTCAGGTAGATGCCGCGGATGGTCGGCACCAGGTAGAAGAGCAGGAAGCCGACCATCGCCGGGGCGATGAACAGGAGCGCGATCTTGAGGTCCCCGATGCCGCGGAAGCCTGCAGCGGGCTTTCCCCTTTTATGTGGTTTCCGTGATCTCCGCGAGTTCCCGGGTTTTCCAGAAGCCGAAAGCTCCGGATCAGGATGTTTGGTGAGGGTGGTCATCTTCGACCCTTCGTGAGTGTGACATGGCTAACATCTGCCCTGAATCTACACGAGTAGATCTGAAGGGGTCAAGCAAGTCTGTGAAGTTTTGTTCGAATATTTTGGATTTATTGCGTTTTGTTGACTCGAGTAGATCCCAGTGATTCACTGGCCTGAGTCACTCGTCGAGCCCTCCCGGCGCGGCGGGGGCATTCTGAAGCCACCTACATGAATCGAAGGGCTAACAATGACGTTTTCTATGGGAGTAGTAGGCCTTGGCCAGTTCGGCGGCCAATTTGCCCACCTCTTCAAGCTCCACCCCGGGGTTTCCGCGGTCTACGCCGTGGACGAACTCCCCGAACGGGCGTCGAAAGCTGTGGAACAGCTGGGGCTGGACGGCACCATGGCAAGTTTCGACGAATTGCTGGCCTCCGACGTCGACGCCGTCGCCATCTTCACGCAGCGCTGGACGCACGGGCCGTTGGTGATCAAGGCGCTGCGCGCCGGAAAACACGTCTATTCGGCTGTTCCGATGGCAATCTCCGAGGAGCAGATCGCCGGAATCATCGAAGCCGTGCGTGAGACCAAGCTTGTCTACGCCATGGGAGAGACCAGCTTCTACAACCCCGCCACCGTCTATGCCCGCAAGCAGCACGCTGCCGGCAAGTTCGGCCGCATCTTCTACACCGAAGGCGATTACGTCCACGACATGGACCTGGGCTTCTACGAGGCCTACCAGTACAGCGGCGGCGAAAACTGGAAAGCAACCGCCAGCTACCCGCCCATGCTGTACCCCACCCACGCGATCGGCGGCGTACTGGGCGCCATACCGGGCCACGCCGTGAGCGTCAGCTGCATCGGCGTCAAGGACGATCGCGGCGACGGCGTCTTCGACAAGGACGTCAGCATGTTCGACAATGACTTCTCCAACGCCACGGCGCTTTTCGAAATGAACGACGGCGGCGCGATGCGCACCAACGAGATGCGCCGCGTGGGCTACCCCTCGCATATCCGCGAATCGCGCTTCCGCTTCTTCGGCACCGAGGCAAGCTTCGAGCAGCTGGCCACCACGACGTTGTGGCAGGACAAGGAGGGCGTACTCGACATCTCGGACCAGGTGGAGACCAAGCCGAGCATGTCGCCCGATGACCCCTCGTTGGCGGACGTCGCCCCCGAACTTCGCGGCGCTTTCATCTCCGGCCTCGCTCCGGTGCACGACGCCGCCAGGCTGCCCGTTGAATTCGAGGGAGCTCCGAACGGGCACGAAGGCAGTCATCAGTTCCTGGTGGACGACTTCGTCACGGCCGTGAACAAGCGAAGCCTTCCGCCTGTCAACGCGTGGGTGGCGGCCCGCTACACGCTCCCCGGCGTCGTAGCGCACGAATCGGCGCTCCGCGGCGGCGAACGGCTCCCCATCCGCGATTTCGGAGATGCTCCGGAGGCTTTGTAGCTAGCATGATCCAATGACTACTTCGGCAGTGCACACCCCGCGCGGACCGGTGACGCGCAAGGACGTGGCCCGGTACGCCGGGGTGAGCACCGCCGTCGTGAGCTATGTGGTGAACGGCGGCCCCAAGAAGGTGGCGCCCGCGACGGAAGCGAAAGTCCAGGAGGCCATCCGGATCCTGGGATACCGGCCGAATGCCGCCGCACGCGCGCTCAAAATGGGGTCCAGCCAAACCTTGGGCCTCGTGATCCCGGATTCCAGCAACCCGTTCTGGGCGCTGTTGGGACATGCGGTGGAAGTAGCTGCCGCCGGGCGTGGATATGCCTTGTTGCTGACGAATTCCGACAACCAGCTGGACTCAGAACGCCGCCACATCCGCAACCTCGCCGCCCGGCAGGTTGATGGAGTGGTCCTGGCCAGCGTCATGTTTGAACCCGACTTCGTGGAGCTTGTTGACGCGGAAATCCCCTCGGTCCTGCTGAACCACGCCTCGATCGCTCCTGGATTCAACAGCGTAGGCGTGGACCTTGAAGCCGGAGCCCGCCTGGCGGTGGAACATTTGATCGGCCACGGCCACACCAACATCGGACTCGCCATGGGGATCACGGCCGACGACGAGGCCGACGGGCGCGAGCAGGGTTGGCGGCGGGCGCTCGAAGCTGCCGGGCTCCCTGTCGGGCCGCTGGCACGTGGCGGGTTCGACCGGCCCGGGGGCTACGCTGCCGGACAACTCCTCCTGGCCGCGGACAAACGTCCGACGGCGATCTTCGCCAGCTCCGATATGCAGGCAATCGGGGTTCTGCGGGCAATCCGCGAGGCCGGGCTGTCCGTTCCCGACGATATTGCCGTGGCGTCCTTCGACGGTTCGGTGGAGGCCGAGTACAGCTGGCCGGCCCTGACCACTGTGGAGCAGCCGGTATGGGACATGGCGGAGGCCGCCGTGTCGGCGCTGGTGGGCGAGAACCGCAACGAACCGCCGCAGCACAGGGTCTTCCCCACGCAGTTGCGGATCCGGCAATCGTGCGGGTGCCCGTAGCGGGTTCCCAGCCCAACTGAGTCGCAGTTGTTGTCGTTTTGAGGGCTCATAACGACAACAACTGCGAGCTAGTTGGGTCTCCCACTGGCTAAGGTGCGGCGATCCGGAGCTTCCCCACGCCGTCGGCGAGGATGCGCCGGGCATCCTCGCCGAGCTGCGAGTCCGTCACAAGCACGTCGGCATCCTCCAGCTGGGCGATCGAGGCGATGCCAACGGTTCCCCACTTGCTGTGATCCGCCAGGACCACCACGTTGCGGGCCGCACTGATGAAGGCCCGGTTGGTTTCGGCTTCCTGCAGGTTCGGCGTGGTGAATCCGGCGTCCGCATCCATGCCGTGGACACCCAGGAACAGGGTGTCCAGGTGCAATTGCTTCAGCGCGGCCGTGGCGATGGGGCCTACCAAAGCGTCCGACGGCGTGCGCTCGCCGCCCGTCACGATGACCGGGAAACCCTCCCTGGAACCTGAGGCGTTGTGGAAGAGATCCGCAATCCTGATGGAGTTCGTCACCACCGTGATCCGCGGGCCTTCCAGCAGTACCTTGGCGAGCTCGTAGGTGGTGGTTCCGGCGCTCAGGCCCACGGCCATCCCCTCATGGACCAAGGTGGCCGCGTCGACCGCGATCGCGTGCTTCTCCTCGATCAACTGGGTGGATTTCAGCTCAAAGCCGGGTTCGTGCGTCCGGGCATCGCCGGGTATCTTGGCCCCGCCGTGGATGCGCTCGACGAGTCCGGACTCCTCCAGCGACTCGATGTCGCGCCGAACGGTCATGGCCGAGACTCCCAGCAGTTGCGCGAGATCCGAGACGCGGACAACCCGTTCGCGCTGGACGGCGTCGACAATGGCGGTGTGGCGGGCTGCCTGAAGCATCGGAGCCTTTCTGGAGGGACGGCGGGTGGCTAGGCGGGAGTGGCGACGACGGCGACGCCCCCGGCAGTAAGGTTCAGCGTACCTCCGGTGGGCGTCCCGCTCAGGAGTTCGACGCCGTCGAGCGGCACCTGCGCGTCCTGTGCACTGTGGTTGATGACGAAGGTCCAGTCCTTGGTGCCGTTGCTCCTGCGGACGATTTCCACGTCTTCCGGAGGCCGGACGCCCAGGACCGGCTCCACCCCGGCGTCCGAGCAAAGGAGCTGGACCAGTTCTGCCAGCCCCTCGCGGCCCAGGCTCGTGGCCACGTAGTAGGCGGCGCCGCGTCCGGTGGAACCCGCCCGGCGGGTCACCGCCGGAGAACCGTCGACGCCGGACCCGACTGCGGCTGCACCGCCGTCGAACGTGGCAAGAACCTCCGCCCCGGTTGCCTTCCCCAGCTCGCTCCAGACCGTCCCGGCGCCGAAGCGGCTCAATCCCACGGCATCGCCCGAGCGCAGGGGGAAGAATTCCTCCATGCTCACGCCCAACAGTTCGGAGAACGCCCCTGGATAGCCGCCGCCGTTGACCGGGTCCATCCGGATGTGGTCGTTCTCGTCGACGATTCCGGAGAAATAGGTGATCACGAGGGTTCCGCCGGCTTCGACATATTCGTGGAGCTTCGCGGCGGCCTCGTCCGTGACGAGGTAAAGCATGGGCGCGATCACCAATTTGTAGCCGGAAAGGTCGTCGGTGCTTTGCCGGATGTCGGTGGTGACGCCTGCCCGGTAGAGGGCGTCATGCCAGCGCCGCGTTTCCGGGAGGTTCCGGGCGTCCTCGCTGGGGTGCGAGTCCAGTTCGGTGCCCCAGCGGGCGTCGGTGTCGTGGATGATGCAGGCGTCGGCCTGGACGGTGGAGCCGGCCACCTCGGAAATGCTCTCGAGCGCACGGCCCAGCTCCACCACTTCGCGCCACACTTTGCTGTCGCGGCCGGCATGGGGGACCAATCCGGAGTGGTACTTTTCGGCCCCGGCGCGGGAGGCGCGCCATTGGAAGAACAAGACTCCGTCGGTTCCGCGGGCCACGTGCTGCAGGGAGTTGCGCAGCATTTCTCCCGGGGCCTTGGCCACATTGCGGGGTTGCCAGTTGACTGCCGAAGTGGAGTGTTCCATCAGGAGCCAGGGTTTGCCCAGCGCCCACCCGCGGGTGAGGTCGGCCGTCATGGCCAGGTCCTGGAAGTTCCGTTCGTCGGCGGCAATCAGATAGTGGTCATTGGACACCAAATCCATGTGCCCGGACCAGCGCCAGTAATCAACGGGAGCGTCCAGGCCCATGTTGAAACCCATGAAATTGGTGGTCACGGGGTGCTTCGAATGCGCCCTGATGATGTCTGCCTCTGCGATGAAGCATTCAAGGAGGGCATCGGAGGAGAACCTCGCGAAATCCAGTTGCTGCGTGGGGTTCACCCACGTTCCCGAGCGGCGCGGGGGCAGGATCTCGGCCCAGTCGTAGTAATGCTGGGACCAGAAGGCAGTGCCCCAGGCCTCGTTGAGCGCGTCAAGGCTCCCGTACCTGGCCTGGAGCCATTCCTGGAAGCCGCGCTCCGCGTGGGGGCCGAAATCCGGCTGGTTGTGGCAGCCGTATTCGTTGTGGACATGCCACATCACGACGGCGGGGTGCCCGGCGTAGCGCTGCACGATCGCCGTCGTCAGGGCTGCTGCCGCCTGGCGATAGTCGGGTGAGCAGGCCGCGAAGGCTTGCCGCGAACCGTAACTTTGCCGCACGCCGTCGGCATCCACCGGGAGCGAATCGGGGTACTTGCGGCTGAACCACGGCGGGGGAGATGCGCTCGCGTTCGCGAGGTCCACGCTGATGCCATTGGCGTGGAGCAGGTCCAGGATCCTGTCCAGCCAGCCGAATTCGTACCGGCCTTCTTCGGGCTCCAGAAGCGCCCAACTGAAGATGCCGACACTGACCAGGTTCACCCCCGCTTCCTTCATGAGGGCGACGTCGTGTTTCCAGACCTCTTCGGGCCATTGTTCGGGGTTGTAGTCGCCGCCGAACGCGATGCGGCCGCCCAGCTTGTCGACGATGTAGTCCATTGCCATGCGTTTTTATCCTTTGCTGGAACCGAGCGTGAGACCGGCCACGAATTGGCGCTGCAGCACGAGGTAGATGATCAGGGTGGGTATCACGGTGATGGTGGCGCCAGCCGCCAGCAGGTTGTAGTTGCTGAGGAACTCGCCCTGCAGGTTATTGATGGCGGTGGTGATCGGCAGCCGGTTTCCACTTTGGATGAAGAGCAGCGGCCAGAAGAAGTCGTTGTAGATGAAGATGACTTCCAGGGTTCCGAGCGCCGCGAGTGCGGGGCGGCACAGCGGCAGGATGATGTTCCAGTACTGCCTCCAGATCCCGGCGCCGTCCACCAGGGCGGCCTCGGTCAGGTCGGACGAGAGGGCCTTCATGTAGTTGGAGAGCACGAAAGTGCAGAAACCGATCTGGAAAGCCGTGTCCACGGCGATCACCGAGATGTAGGTGTTGAGCAGGTTGCCGGAATCGCTGAAGGAGTAGGGCAGCGTGACATGTTTGAACATCTCGAACAACGGAGCCGCAAGGACCTGCGGGGGCAGCAGGTTGCCGGCCGTGAACATGATCAGGAGGGTGACGTTGAACTTCCAGCTCACCCGGGAGACGGCGAATGCCATCATCGAGGCGAAGAACAAGGTCAGGAGCACCGAGGGCACGGTGATGATCACCGAGTTCAGGAGGTACTTCGAGAATCCGCCTTGGGTCCATGCCGTGATGAAGTTGTCGAAATTGAAGGTGCCGCCAAGGCTGAAGTAGCCGTATTTGTCCGTATCCGCTTTGGGACGCAAGGCTGTGAACAAGGACCAACCCAACGGAATCAGCCACATGATTGCCATGACGGTCAGGAAGATATGGGTCCCGTAGTGGCGCTTGCCGGAATTCCGGCTTGTGCCTGAGGCTGCTGTCGTGCGCGGGATGGGATTGGCGAGGGTGCTCATGCCTTGCTCTCCTTGCCGAAGGTGCGGATGAGGTAGAAGACGATGGGGATCAGCGAGATGACCAGGAGAATCACCGCGAGGGACGAGCCCACTCCGATCACCTGGCCTTCGCCGATCAGGTTCTGGATCACCAGGGCGCTGATCAGTTCAAGTCCGTTGGTCCCTCGGTTGATCACGTACACAATGTCGAAGGCACGGAGCGACTCGATGATTGTGATGACCACGATCACGATGTTCACGGGGCGCATTGCCGGGAAGACGATGCGGAAGAACGTCTGTACCGCATTGGCGCCGTCGATCGACGCGGCTTCCCGCAGCGAGGGGTCCACGCCCTTGAGTCCGGCCAAATACAGGATCATCACGTAGCCCGCGTGACGCCAGGTGGCCGCAACCATGGCCGCCCAGATATTGACATTGGAATCGCCGAACCAGTCCACGGCCTGCGGCGTGCCCGCCGTGCCCAGGAGGTAGTTCAGGAGTCCGCTGTCCCGGTTGTAGAACAGCTGCCAGATGATGCCGATGAGGGCCAAGGACAACATGACGGGTGTGAAGAAGATGCTCTGGTAGATCTTGCTGCCGCGGATCTTCTGGTCCAGGAGCACGGCCAGCAGCAGGCCAAGGGGTGTCGCGATCAGGGCCAGGAAGACGAGCCACAGGACGTTGTGCTGGATCGCGGGCCAGAACGGGGGATAGTCCTGGACCACATAGCGGTAGTTGTCGGCTCCTGCGGCCTTGATGTCCTTCAGGTCCAGGCCGTTCCAGCGGGTGAAGCTCAGCGCAATGGAGAAGAGCGTAGGCAGCCAGACCAGCAGCAGTTGGATCAGGGTTGGCAGGCCCACCATGATCGCGAGGACGAATTTGTCACGGCGGGTGAGGCGGCGGACTTTGCCCGCTTTGCCGGTCCGCCTGCCGGCGCCCGGCTGGCTTTTGCCGGCCATGGATCGCCCGGCCGCGCCGGGTTCGCTGTCCGGGGCGGCCGGTTTCTCGGCGGTAGTACTCATGGGGATTCCTTCAGCTACTGGGCTGCGTAAAGGGTCTTGGCCTGCGCTTCAAGGTTCTTGACGTCCACGGTGCCGTCCTTGATGAAGGACTGCAGCGCGGGAATCATCACGTTGTTGGCCATGGCAGGGAGGGCGTCCCGGTCCAGGAATTGGCTGATGTACTTGGCATTGGCGATGGTGTCCGCGCACTTCTTGTTCAGCGGGGTGAACTTTGACGTGTCGGCGCCCTTGACGGTGGCGATATTGGAGCCGTCCACGGCCGAGTAGGCGTTCTGGCCTTCGGCGGATCCCATGAACGCCAGGAAGTCGTGCGCCGCTTTGTTGTCGCCGCCCTTCTTGGAGAGGAGCAATCCGTCGATGGGGGCTTCGACTGCATCGGTGCCTTCCACTGCGATTTCCGGGAAGGGGAAGAAGTCAATGTCCGCCAGCACGGCGGGATCCGTGAATTGCTGGGTGACGAACGAACCCAGCAGGTACATGCCGGTCTTCTTGGCTTCGAGGGCCTTGGCCGCGTCCTGCCACGTCTGGCCGAGGGCTGCAGGATCCTGGAACGGGAGGAGGGCCTTCCACGTGTCGAAGACGTCGCTGACCTTCTTCTGGTCCCAGCTTTCCTTGTGGGCGGTCAAGTCCACGTGGAATTGGTAGCCGTTGAGGCGCATGTTGATGTAGTCGAAGGTGCCCATGGCCGGCCAGCCGTCCTTGTCCGCGAAGCCGATGGGGATGATGCCGTCGGCCTTCATCTTGGTGGCCAAGGTCTTCAGCTCATCGAACGTCTTGGGGACTGCGTAGCCCTTTTCTGCCCAGAAGCTCTTCCGGTAGAAGAAGCCCCACGGGTAGTTGTAGTTGGGGACGAGGTACATCTTGCCGTCGGGCCCGGTGGAGGCCTTCTTCATCGCGTCGGAAAAGTTGCTGCCGATCGTTGCCCACACGTCGTCCACGGGAGCCAGGAGGCCCTTGCCCGCGTAGTACTGCATGCGGTAGCCGGCGAACCAAGTGAAGGCATCGTCGGGGCTGCCCTGGAGGTAGGAGTTGATCTTGTTCTGGAAGTCGTTGTGCGGGACGACGTTGGTGGCCACGGTGATGCCGGACTTCTTGGTGAAGGCATCGGTGACGGCTTTGTAAGCGGCCTTGGGAACATCGTCGGAAGAGCCCGAGCCGAAGGTCAGGCTGTTCGAAGAGGCTCCCGGAGCTGGGCCGGATCCGCCGGTGCAAGCGGCCAGCAGCGGAATGCCGGCGAGACCGGCAGCACCGATACCGAGCGTTTTCAGGATGGTGCGGCGTCCAGGGCCAGCATTGTGGGCCGACTGGAACGGGTCAAGATTCGCTGCCATGTTCTCTCCCTTGAAAGCGTGGTGCTTGTGAGTTTTCTCACGTAGAACTCGACTATAACCGCTCAAAAGAGAACATGAAAGAACTAAATATAACATTCTTGCGACGGGGGGTTTTTTAAGACAAAAGCGGCGGTCCTCGTGGGAGAGGACCGCCGCTTTTGCTTCGGGGCTCGGCGCCGGGTGGTTCGGCGCAGTGCCTACTTCTTCAGGGACTCAGCGATCTGGGTCATGATCGTCGGATCGGAGAGGGTGGTGGCGTCGCCGGCTTCGCGGCCTTCTGCCACGTCCTTGAGGAGGCGGCGCATGATCTTCCCCGACCTGGTTTTGGGCAGTTCGGGTACCACGAGGATGTGCCTGGGCTTGGCGATGGGGCCGATTTCCTTGCCTACATGGTTGCGGAGCTCGGCGACGGTGGAGTCGCCGTCGTTCACGGCATCCCCGCGCAGGATCACGAACGCGACGACGGCCTGGCCGGTGGTTTCGTCGGAGGCTCCGACGACGGCGGCTTCGGCCACCCAGGGGTGCGAGACGAGGGCGGACTCGATTTCGGTGGTGGAGAGCCGGTGTCCGGAGACGTTCATCACGTCATCCACCCGGCCCAGGAGCCACACGTCGCCGTCGTCGTCCTTCTTGGCCCCGTCGCCGGCGAAATACATGCCCTCGAAGCGGGACCAGTAGGTGTCCTTGAACCGTTCCGGATCGCCCCAGATGCCGCGCAGCATCGCGGGCCACGGTTCGCGGACCACGAGGTAGCCGCCGTGCCCGTCCGGGACGGACTCGCCGGCCTCGTCCACGACGTCGATCGCGATGCCCGGCAGCGGGACTTGCGCGGAGCCCGGCTTGGTCGCTGTCACGCCCGGCAGGGGCGCGATCATCTGGGCGCCCGTTTCGGTCTGCCACCAGGTGTCCACGATCGGGGCTGGGTGTTCCTTCTTTTCGCCGTTCTTGCCGGCGTTGCCGCCGATGACGTCCCGGTACCACATCCAGGCCTCGGGGTTGATGGGCTCACCCACCGAGCCCAGGACCCGGATCGAGGATAGGTCGTACTTGCCCGGGATGTCCCGGCCCCACTTCATGAACGTCCGGATCGCCGTCGGGGCGGTGTAGAGGATGGAGACCTTGTACTTTTCCACGATTTCCCACCAGCGGCCCTGGTGTGGGGAGTCCGGGGTGCCTTCGTACATGACCTGGGTAGCGCCGTTGACCAGCGGTGCGTAGGCGACGTACGAGTGGCCGGTGACCCATCCGACGTCGGCGGTGCACCAGAACACATCCGTTTCGGGGTGCAGGTCGAAGACCGCCTTGTGCGTGTACGCGGTCTGGGTGAGGTAGCCGCCGGTGGTGTGCAGGATGCCCTTGGGCTTGCCCGTGGTCCCGGAGGTGTAGAGGATGAACAGCGGGTGTTCGGCGTCGTGCCCGACGGCGGTGTGCTCGCCGGAGGCGGCGCCGACCGTGTCCTCCCACCACTGGTCCCTGCCCTCGTGCCAGTCCACCGGCTCGCCGTTGCGCTTGACCACCACGACGTTCCGGACCGAGTGGCCTTCTTTGGCGAGGGCCTGGTCCACGGCCGGCTTGAGCGGGCTGGGCTTGCCGCGCCGGTAGGTGCCGTCGGCGGTGACCACGAGCTTGGCCTCGGCGTCATCGATCCTGGAGCGCAAGGCATCGGCGGAGAAGCCGCCGAACACCACCGAGTGCACGGCCCCGATCCGGGCGCAGGCCAGCATGGTGATCACGGCTTCCGGGATCATCGGCAGGTACACGGCCACCCTGTCACCCTTGGCCACGCCGAGGGACTCGAAGGCGTTCGCGGCTTTCTTGACCTCGTCGGTGAGCTGGGCGTAGGTGTAGGAACGGGTGTCGCCGGGTTCGCCTTCGAAGTGGATGGCCACCCGGTCCCCGAGCCCGTTCTCGACGTGCCGGTCCAGGGCGTTGTATGCGGCGTTGACCTGTCCGCCGACGAACCACTTCGCGAACGGCGGGTTGGACCAGTCCAGGGCTTCGGTGAAGTCCGTGTCCCAGTCCAGAAGTTCCCGGGCCTGCTTGGCCCAGAACGCGGGACGGTCCGCACTCGCTTCATCGTAGACTTCGGCCCGGACTACCGCGTTGGCCGCGAACTCAGGGGTGGGTGCGAACTTCCGGTTTTCGTGGAGAAGGTTTTCGAGGGCATCGCCGTTGCCTGCCTCGTCGGATCCGGTTGCAGCGGTGGTCGTCGATCCATTGGCGTCCTGGGACATGTGAACCTCTTCATTCATCGATCTCTGCCGCGCGGGTGTCCCGTGGCGAGGCCGACCCAATCGCGCCAAAAGTGCACGGCGTTGGGCTGCGGCGCCTCACGGGATTCCGCAAAGAGCTTTTCCGGAACCCACCTTAGCGTTTTGAGGCCACAACAAGTGTCTGCGGTCACATTCTGGACCGTGCGGGACATTGGATCCGCGCCGAACGGCGCCGAAAGGCTCCAGGCCGGGCTCCCAACGCGGGCCAATATTACGGTGCGGCATCCCAGCCTCCGACCCCGCGCCAACTAGTGGACTCTCAGACGGGTGGCATAGGCTGAAGAAGTCTCGAGACGCGAAACTTGCCGCCCGGTCCGGCCCGGAAAATACCGGGTGTAGCCTTGGGCGGCAGCGTCCGGAACACCGCCGCACTAAGGAGATTTTGCACATGAACCAGACGAGCCAAGGTCCGAAAAGCGGTGCGCAAGCGCCCGGATCGGCCCCTGAAGCAGCAGCTGGATCCGGGGCGCCAGAGCCCGGCAGCTTGACCTCCCCGAAGTACCAGGCCGTCCTGGGTCCGTTCACTATCCGGGACGTGACCGTTTTCGGTTCCGCCTTGCTCATGTTTGTGGGGTCCCTCCTGCCGATGTTTGGCGGGCGCTACAACCTGTGGAACTTGAACAACCTTTTCTTCCTGGCTCTGGGCATCCTTCTTCCCCTGGTTGTTGCCGCTTTGTTCGTTTCCCGGCGCCTGCAGCCGAGGAACGTTGTGCGAATCGGTTCCCTTTCTACTGACCAATTCGCTTCCGTCGTGGCGTCGTTCGCCCTGACCCTGTTCTTCCTGTCCGCGGCAGGCGCGTTCACCGTGTTCGTGCTCGTCGGACTCATCGGCTCGGCAGGTCTTCTGGCTGCGACGGTCCTGGCTCCCCATTTGCCGCTCCTCCGCGACGACTTCAAGGACCGGGCCGAACAGCCCGCCCACGTTGTGGCCCGCGAATCGGTCATTCCAACGCGCAAGCCTGCCGTGCCGAAGCCGGCTAAGCCTGAACCGGCCAAGCCTGAACCGGCACCTGCCGGCCTGGCACCCGTTGAGGTCCCGGCTGCACCGGCCGCTGCACCCGCCGAGCCCGCCGCCACCGAGGCGGCCGCCGTCGTACGTCCCGAGCCCGCCGCCACGGAAGCCGCCGCCGTCGTGCGCCCTGAACCCGCCGAGCCCGCAGTTGCCGACGGCGGACGGAGCGGGCAGGCGCCCACGCCCGAGGAACCCAAGCACCTGCCCGCTGCCACCATGGCGACGCCGATTGTCGGCGGCGCAGAGACGGGAGCCGGGGCTGCCACCCAGTACATCGGCACGGTCGATCAGCCCCGGAGACACGAGCCCATCGGCGCCACCGTTGATCCGGCCGCGCGAAGGGACGACTCCGAACACGACGCCGGGTACGAGGCATTCTGGTTCGCCGTGGCCCATCCCCGCGTCGTTGTCGACGAGCACACAGGAATCCCTGCCTTCACCATCGAACCGGGCGCGTGGGTATTGGCCCTCGAAGACCGCGGCCAGGAATTCCTCGTACAGGACACTGACGGCAAAGTGGGCGTTCTGCGCGACCTCAGCCACATTGAACGCGGCTAGCCAGGCCGGCCGTGGACACCGTCGTCGAAACCCCGCTGGCCTTGAAGCGGCGGGCGCGCAAAATCAACAAGGCGCTCGCTGAGCTTTATCCCTACGCCCACGCTGAGCTTGATTTCCGGAACCCGTTCGAGCTGGTCGTGGCTACGGTGCTGTCCGCCCAGACCACCGATGTGCTGGTCAACCAGGTAACGAAAATCCTGTTCGCGCGCTATCCGGATGCCCGGAGCATGGCCGAGGCCGAGATTGCCGAGCTGGAGGCGATCCTGCAGCCCACCGGTTTCTTCCGTGCCAAGGCGAAGAACGTCCTGGCGCTCAGCACACGCTTGGTGGACGGGTTCGACGGCGAGGTTCCCGGACGGCTGGAAGATCTGGTGACGCTTCCCGGCGTCGGTCGCAAAACGGCGAACGTGGTGCTCGGCAACGCCTTCGGGGTTCCCGGAATCACTGTGGATACGCATTTCGGCAGGCTGGCGCGCAGGTTTGGCTGGACGACGTCCGAGGATCCGGTGAAGATCGAGTTCGATGTCGCGGAGCTGTTCGAGCCCAGGGACTGGACCATGCTGTCCCACCGCGTCGTTTTCCATGGCCGGAGGGTTTGCCATGCGCGCCGGCCAGCGTGCGGAGCGTGTGCGGTGGCCAATTGGTGCCCGAGTTACGGCGAAGGCGAAAAGGATCCCGTCAAAGCCGCCAAGTTGCTCAAGTACGAACTGGCCCCGGGCAACGAAGCGCTTCTCGCGAAGCTGCTTGCCGAGACGCATCGCGCGGCGGAGATTCGGATGGAATCGCAAAGGAGACCTGCATGACCGCGCTCGAGGATCTCGTCAGCCTGATCACCAGGATTGATTCCGGCCTCCATCCTGGCCCGGATCCGCGGATTGCAGCTGCAACTGTCGATCCGGACAAGGCTCGGAAAGCGGCTGTGCTCATGCTCTTCGGCGTCCTGGACAACGTCCCCGCCCAATCCGGGAAGCCCGTGGCCCCGGCGGATCTGGACGTCTTGCTCCTGGAACGCGCCCACACCCTGGACGACCATCCGGGACAGGTGGCGTTCCCGGGCGGCAGCATCGATCCCGGCGATGAGTCGGCCGTGGCGGCGGCCCTCAGGGAAGCGGTGGAGGAGACCGGACTGGACAGCGGAGGCGTGCAGGTGCTCGGTGTCATGCCGGAACTTGGCCTGATCCGCAGCAATTTTGTGGTCACCCCGGTCCTGGCGTGGTGGGCGTCGCCCTCGCCCGTGAGGGTGGTGGACTACGGCGAGTCCGCCCAAGTGTTCCGTGTTCCGGTGCGCGATCTGCTCGATCCCGACAACCGATACACCGGAACGCTGACGAGGCTCGGCAGGTCTTTCTCGAGCCCGGTGTTCCAAGTCAACGGACTCGTGGTCTGGGGATTCACCGGGATGGTGCTCAGCGGCCTGTTTGACGCCTTGGGCTGGACTGTTCCGTGGGACCCGGAGCGCCTGCTCGAAATCGAGATCTAGTCTCTCGCCGTAGCCGGCAGGACGCCGAGTGCGGCCTCCGACCGCTGCGCCGCCGGGGCTATGCAGCGCGTCGGGCTGTCTTGGAGTGATCCACCACGATGCCCGTGGCGGCATTCTCCCGAACGGCGTTGATGCCGGCCACTACGGCCTTCAGGTGTTTGAACCGCGGCGATTCCGCTACCAGGGTTCCATCGGCAGCCGTCAGCCGAAACCGGTAACCGTCCTCGCCGTCTTTGAGAATCTCGAATCGTCCAGCCATCGTTGCTGTTCCCCCTTGGATACTGCCTCGCATAGTGATCCGCACAGCACAGTGACCTGCGCAGCGGGTGCGTCTTTGCACTGTGGCGCTCCTCACGTCGAACACCACAAGGCGAGACTATCGAGAACAGAGGGGAGTGCTGAAGTTACTTTGGGGTACATTACTTGCCCGGGTCATGCCGGGTTCGTTTCCGCCATATGACTCGCTTTCGGGGCCCACCTGCGGTTATGGTTCCGGGCTTCAAAAGGTCAGGGCACGCCTTGGCGCCGGCACCGGATATTCCGCGATCGCCATGCGGAACTCTTCCTCTGCGTTGAGCCGCCGCCGGACCTCCATCGATTCCAGCCTTTGGGCGTCTCCAGCGTCAATTCCCGGGCTTTTTGCCAGTTCCCTGATCCATTCGCCGGCCACGACGGCGTCATGCTGCTCGCCCAACAACCGCTGCAGGCCGATGGCGGGCTGAATCACCCCTGAGGCGTGATGGCTGAAGGCGTCCGCGACCGCTTCCGCCGAGTAGCGGAGGCACTTGACGTCCTTGCGCGCCTGGTGGAGTGCTGCGTTTCGCACCTCCGCGTCGCTGTTGCCTGCCTGTTCCGCGAGGCTCTGCTGCAACCGCTCCCACCGGGCCTGGAGGCGCTCCGCGAGGTCCGCCGTCGGGTGCTTGTATTCCCTTGCTGTGGGCACTTCCAACAGCGCCGCCCTTGCGGCCCTCACGGTGCGTTTGCTGCGCTTGCGCCCGCCAAGGGAAGCAGCCAGCCGCGCGCTGGACGCTTCCAGTTCCTCCACGGCCAGGCGCACCGTGTCGGGGCTCTTCCATGAGTCTTTTGTGTCCAGGGACAGCCGTATTCTCTGTGCCAGGACATAGGCGTCCCTGGACTCGCCGAGCGACGTTGCGAGCCAACTGACTTCCCCCCGGGCCGTCCGGGGGAGACGAGGGATCATGCCGCGATAGCAGCTGAGCACTGAACGGAGCCGGCGAAGGGCAAGCCTGGCGTTGTGTACGGCCTCCGGGTCGGCCGCTGCGATCAGCGGCAATTGTGCCTCCAACTCCGTCAGTTGGAAGGCGATGTATGCAGCCAGCGGTGCCTGGCCTTTGTGTCCCACGGGGCAATCGTCCTCTGCTGTTGCGCCCGGGGCAATAGCGCCGATTACTTCGCTTTGTCGTAGGAATCGACGACGGCAACACTCACCGGAAATTCGACCGGAACCCGCCCGAACAGCAGTTCCTTCGCTGCGGCCGCGGCCTCTTCGATGGCCTTGATGCACGCTTCCACCGACTCCGTAGGGGCGTGGACCATGACCTCGTCATGCAGGAAAAACACGAGTTCCCCGGCAGGCAAGCCGCAGGCACGTGCTGTGCGCAGCCGCCGTCGAAGTTCGGCAAGCCAGCACGACGCCCAATCCGCCGCGGAACCTTGCACCACGAAGTTCCGCGTGAAACGTCCCCGCGAGCGCGCGATGCTGTCCGCGCGCCGCTGCTCTTCCGCCGTCGTGGATTGCTGGCTGCGGACCCAGCGTTCCGACGGCGGCGGGCTGCTGCGTCCCAACCTTGAGGTCACGGTGCGGCCGCCTTCGCCGTCGCGGGCTGCCTGTTCGACGAAGCCGACTGCCCGGGGATACGTCCGGGTCAGCTGCGGCATGAGGCGTCCGGATTCGCCCGTGGTAGCGCCGTAAATTGCACCGAGCAGGGCGATCTTGGCCTTCGAGCGGTCGCCACCGAAACCCTGGGCGGCTATACCGGCGTACAAGTCCTTGTCCCGTGCGGCCTCTGCCATTTTCGAGTCCTGAGCAAGCGCCACCAGAACCCGGGGCTCGAGCTGGGAGGCGTCTGCGACGATCAATTTGTGGCCCGGGTCGGCGTGAACCGCACCCCGGATCTGGCGCGGAATCTGCAATGCCCCGCCGCCCCGGGACGCCCAACGACCGGAAACCACGCCCCCCACGACGTACTCGGGCCGGAACCGCCCTTTGCTCACCCAGGCGTCCAGCCACGACCAGCCGTTGGCAGCGAACAAGCGGGAAAGCTTCTTGTACTCCAGCAGCGGCTCGATGGCCGGATGCTTCGATTCCTTGAGCTCCCACTGGCGGGTGGATTTTACCTCGATGCCGTTCCGGTGCAGGGCACGCATGAGGTCCTGCGGTGAATCCGGATTCAGTTTCGGAGACTGGAGAATCCCGCGAAGCTCGTTGCAGAGCGCCTCCAGCCTGGCTGGCCGGTGCCCGGCGGGAGGCCGGGGACCCAGGTGGCGTTCAAGGATCTCTTCGTGCAGCGTCTCCTGCCACGGCACGCCCGTGAACTGCATTTCTGCGGCGATCATGGCGCCGGCGGATTCGGCCGCCAGCAGCAGTTTCAGTCGGTGCTGCCGGCCGTCTTCCTTGGAGGCCCGGCCGAGCGCATGTTGCTGGGCCGCGAATTCGGCACGGATCTCGTTCAGGCTTGGCTGGGTGCTGCGCGGGACCAGGTCGTCGAACAGCGCGTCCTGATCGGCGGGCGGCGGGGGTGGCTGGAGGATGCGCGGCGGAACCGGCATTTCGTCGTCTTGCGTGAGCTTTTCCGCGCTGCGGGCATAGTCCGTGTGGGCCGTGAACTCGGAATGGACCAGGATGGCGCGGCAGAGTGTGAGGTCGTGGCAGCGCTCCAGTTCCACCCCGGCCCGGAGCATCGCCGGGTACCAATCCTGGGTCCGGTTCCAGACCCAGCGCGGACGACTCTTCTCCAACACGCTGACGACGTCGGCCAGATCGGCCTTTCGTACGACGCGCGGCTCTGTGACGGCTTCTCCGGCCGCATCGCTTTCCTGAATGGCTGCGCCGTCTGGATGGGCGGCGAGCAGCAGGTACATGCTGACAATTCTGCCTTGTGATTCCGTGGAACCTTGCACTTTGCGGACAGTTGCCGTCCGCGATACTTCTGTCCGGGGTGGTGCCGTCCGGGGTGGTGGGGTTCGCGGTGGTGCGGTTCGAACGAGGACTCCCCGTCCACAGGCGTTCTTGCCGTTGCTTATCCACATAGGCCGATACGGGCCTTCACTGCCCGCGGCGAAACAGAGAGAGTGGCTTCATGAGCGGGCAACATCTTGAGCGGAACCACGGCACCAATCGCGGCTCGTCGGTGCTTCAACGCCGCGGCCCCGGATCCGGGGGATCCGGTGGTCGCGCCCGATCCGGGGGATCCGGTCCACCGCCAGGACCGGCGCCTGGCCCGGCGCCTGGCCCGTCGTCTGGAGAGCCGTGGGTTCCTGCCGATTCCAGCGAAGTCCTTCTCGTGACAGGAAACGTCCGGCTACAAGCTGAAACCGAAAGGATCGCCGCCGCTGTCGGTGCCAGTCTCCGGACAGTCGTCGATTTATCGGCCGCGCTGCCCATGTGGGACACCGCGGGAATGGTGCTTCTCGGCAGCGACGTCCGCGAACTTCCGCCCCGTCGTCGTGCGCCTTCAGTCTTGCTGGGCCTCGACGGTGAAGGGGATTCATTGTGGCAATTGGGAGCGGCGCTGGGGGCCGAACGCGTGGCAGTCTTGCCGGAAGCTGCAGCCTGGTTGGCCGAGCACCTCGGTCGGTCCCCCGACCCGGACCCTGGAGGATTGTTGCTCGGGGTGACAGGAGGATGCGGCGGTGCGGGCGCGTCCACGGCTGCGGTCTGGCTGGCTCAGGAAGCGGCGGTCCATGGAATACGGACGCTGCTGGTCGATGGCGATCCCCGGGGAGGGGGGCTTGAGCTTTACCTGGCTGCCGAAGATGCGCCGGGACTGCGCTGGCCCGATCTTGCAGGTGCCAGCGGGAGCATCGGCACCGGGCAGCTAAGCGACTCCCTGCCTACAGCCGGAGGATTCTCCTTCTTGTCTTGGCCAGGCAGTCGCGACCGTTTCCTGGACGTGGAGCCCGGCGCTGTCGCGGCTGTCCTCGATGCGGCGAGACGCGGATTTGAATTGGTCATTGTCGATATCGGTCGCGGAACAGAATCGCTTGGCTGCTTCGCCTGGGAGTGCGACAGGATCCTTATGGTGGCACCGGCTCAACTCCGCGCAGCAGTCGCCGCCGCCAGGCTTCTCCAGGATCTGCCGCCTGTTGACACAGCCTTGGTGATCCGTGGAACTGCCGGTTCGGCCTTGGACGCACCCCTCGTAGCCGATTCGCTGGGTCTGCCCCTTAACGGCGTGCTCCCCGAACTCCGCGGTACGGCCGCGGCGGCGGAGCTCGGACGCCTTTTGGAATTCGGCAAACGGAAGGCCGTGCGTCGCTTTGCGGAATCCGTCCTTCACCTACTCGACGAGGGAGCAGCATGAGTGCTTCTGCCTTCCCCAGCGGTGGACGCTGGCGCAATACCAGGCTCTTGGACGCCGCGCTGCTTGAAACCGTGCGGGAAACCGTCATGGCCGACGCCGGACCGGTCACTCCGTCGCGCGTGGCCGCGGCCGTCCATGCGACGGGCCGGCTCCTCGGAACCGCGGGGGCGCTTGCCGCCGTCGAATCGATCAGCGCCGAATTGAGCGGACTTGGACCTCTCCAACAGCTTGCCCGCGATGCCTCAGTGACGGACATCTTCGTGAATGGCCCGGACTCGGTGTGGTTCGATCGCGGTAAGGGGCTGGAACGCGCCCAGGTGCATTTCGACGGTGAACCCCAGATCCGCGCCTTGGCATCCCGGCTGGTGGCGGCCGGTGGGCGTCGTTTGGACGACGGTTCGCCCTGCGTTGACGTCCGTCTCGACGGTGGATACCGGGTGCACGCCGTACTGCCTCCGATTTCCACTGAGGGGACTTTGTTGTCCGTGCGGATCCGGCGCGAGGAGGTCTTCTCCATGGACGAGCTGAGTACGGGAGGCATGTTCGCAGCACCGGTCCAGCAGGTGCTGCACGCGATGGTTGACCGCAGGTTGAGCTTCCTGATCAGCGGTGCCACGGGTTCCGGGAAGACCACGTTGCTGTCCACGATGCTCGGCTTGAGCAGCCCGCATGATCGGCTTGTCCTGATTGAAGACGCTTCCGAGCTGAATCCCGTGCACCCGCACGTGGTTTCCCTTGAATCGAGGCACGGAAACCTTGAAGGCGGGGGCGCACTCGACCTCGGCGAACTCGTTCGGCAGGCGCTGCGGATGCGGCCGGACCGGTTGGTCGTGGGCGAGTGCCGCGGCGCTGAAGTACGTGAGCTGTTGACGGCACTCAATACCGGCCACACAGGCGGCGGTGGCACCATTCACGCAAACACTGCCGCAGCAGTCCCTGCCAGGCTCGTGGCGTTGGGCGCGCTCGCAGGCTTGAGCCGGGAAGCGGTACAACTGCAGGTTTCAACGGCATTGGATGCAGTGGTCCACGTCGAGCGGACGCCTGCCGGCCGGCGAGTTTCCTGTATTGGGGTGCTGTCGGAAAACGGGTCCGCCCCATCCGTGGTGCCTGCTGTTGAGCTGCGGGCGGGTGCTGCTGTTCCCGGTCCTGCGTGGCGGGACCTCGCGGCTCGCCTTGGCCTGGATCCCGGGCTCCTGCTTGCTTCCCAAGGACCGAATCCCCGCCCGGATCACCTGGGGGCGGCGCATCTTGGAGTGGATCACCTTGGAGGCGCCGCGTGAGCGGATTCCTGGTTCTCGTCCTGGCGGCCGCTTCTTGGGTGACCTTCCAACCGTCTTGGCGGCTTGGCAGACGGGTCCTGCGCGCTCTACCTCATGCTCCCTCGGTTGTGGCTGGGCCCAGGCCCGCGACGCGCACGCCCCGAGGACAGTCTCGCCCGGACACGTTGCCGCTCACGGTACTCGTGCAGCAGTTGGCCGCACTCCTCCGGGGAGGCCGTTCGACGTCGAGGCTCTGGGAGGAACTCTGGATGGTTCATGGGGACAGGGGCCACCGCACTGGCTCGGGCGACCCCGGGGGTTTCAATGCGCGAGGAAAGGCGCGAGGAAAGGACCCGGGACTACCCAAGCTGTCGTCTGGGTCTCTTCAAGTTCTCGCGGCGGCAAGGGCGGCCTCGATGATCGGAACGTCGGTCGCCGAAGCCATACGAACGTCTGCAGCGAAGGATCTCAAGGGCGGGAATCCCGGGGAACGCCGAATCTGGGGAGAACTTGCCGCCTGCTTGGACGTTGCGGAGGCGAGCGGTTGTCCCTTGGCCGACGTGCTGACGCGATTTTCCGCCCAACTCGAGGCCGAGGACGACGCCGGTGATGCGCGCCAGACTGCCCTGGCCGGCCCGAAAGCCACCGTGCGCCTCCTGACATGGTTGCCGGTATTTGGCTTGGGGTTGGGCATGCTGCTCGGGACGGATCCAGTGGGGGTCCTGTTGGCCAATGGGGTCGGATTGGCGGCGCTGGCGGCTGGGGGCGTACTGACCGTCGCCGGCAGAATATGGTCATACCGGCTGGTGCATGCCGCGGTGGGCGGTGACTGATGGGCCTGGCTTTGCCTGCCATCGCAGTGTCGCTGCTATTGATCTTCGCGGCAATCCTTGGGCTGGCGGATCAGGGAAGAATCCGGCGGTGTTCAGCCTTGCGGCTGCTTCGCGAATCATCAGGGAACAACGGCCCACTCAAGAACGCGCGGAGAGGCGAGGCGGTGGGCACGCGCCCGAAGCCCGAGGGCCAGGAAGGCTTGCGCAATGTGCCGATGATCCTTGAGCTCGTGGCCGCCATGCTCGACTCAGGGGCGGGGCTCGGACGGGCCCTTGACTTGATCGCCGCATGCGCGTCCCCGCAGCTCAGCCGCACGCTGAGCACGGTGGTTGCCGCCCTCGAGATCGGAACTGACTGGGAGACCGCGTGGCGGAGTTCGGGCCAGCAGTGCGCTGAAGCGCGCAAGCTCAAGGACGCGCTCGCCTTCGCCGCCCTGACTGGCGCGCCATCCTCGGCCATCCTCTATGCCCAGGCGGCACGACTGCGGCGTGAACAGTTCAGGATGGCGGAAAAGCGTGCTGCCGCGCTCGGGGTGAAACTCGTGATCCCCTTGGGTCTTTGTTCCCTGCCCGCCTTCATCTGCCTTGGCGTCATCCCCGTGCTCTTGGCAATGCTTCCGTCAGGGCATTGACGAGTTCGCGGGCCGCAAGCCGTAATTCTTCGGCTCGCACATGCCACTATTCTCAGGCGCACCATGGCTGGTGTCGATCCATAGGGGTGGTCAGGCATTCCACAAAGCGGTATAGCGCGAGCCCCGAGTCGCGTGAATGCGAATGTCGAAAGATTTACCTCTAGCGATACTTGTTTGGCCACGGACAGGCTGGAAAGTTAGCAGCCCCGGCGTTGGTGCTGCAATGCCAGCATTCCATTTCCGGAAACGGTCGCCTTCGGGGGCGTCGGGGCGGCGAAGGTAACACTCAACCCGACCCTGCTCGGAAAGTTCACGCAGTCTCTTCCGTCGTCGCCGAGAGAGGATCAAATACATCATGCCCAGCATCACCACGTAGACGGCGGCGCTTAGTGCCGCCCCTTCCAACGCAAGCCCGGACAGAACTCCGATGAGAAAGTAACTGCTACCGCCGGCCACAAAGAAAAGCGCTACGTATCAACGGCGGCGCTTCTCGGCCATATCTGACTGGAAAGGACCACTAGCCCATACGAATAGGGGCGAGATGGTCGCTCCGCGCGAACGTTCATCAAGGGGTCTTCCCCTCCACAGAAAGGTCAGGGGCGAGTTTTCCACTTAGGAAAGTTGGGGCCTTTCGAAGCCCAGGGACGGACGGAAGAGTCGAAGCATGTCCGGCAGACAAGCCGGCCCGCAGAAAGGAACCTGAAATGAACGCAACCATCAACACCGCCCGGCCCGGCAGGCCCCTCGCCCAGGCAATCCCTTTTCCGCCGGAGGCCGAGATCCTTGAACTGTTCCCGGGCTCGCCGGGACACAACCCCGTCCAGATGCCTACCCATCCGCGTTCCACCGCTGAAACAGGCCGCGACGACTCTTCCGTTCCGAAACGGTCGAAGAAGCCGGTCGGGGGGTCCGAGCTTGGCATGGCAACGGCCGAGTACGCCATCGCCACGCTTGCCGCTGTGGGCTTCGCCGGGCTCTTGGTGGTCATCCTTCGCAGCGAGGAAGTACGTGGCTTCCTCCTGAACCTCATTCGCAGCGCGCTCTCCCTGCCATGACAAGGCGGCGGGGTTCAAGGCAATGCGCCGAGACTTCGATGAGTCAAGGGGCGCCGGCCCGGGGGCTCGTCAGGAGGCAAGCCCGTTCGGTTGCCGGAGTTGTGCGGCAGAGGCCCCCTTCGACCAGACGGGCCGCTCCGGGGAAAAAGGTTGATGGCCGGGCAAGCCACCGTCGGAAAGAGGCCTTCCCTGAGGGGGACTACGGTGCGGTCACTGCGGAATTTGCCGTGGCGTTGCCTGCCGTCCTGCTTCTATTGGCCTTGCTTCTCGCAGGATCGGCCGCGGGAATTACCCAGCTGCGCCTGGAAGAAGCTGCCAGGGCGGGAGCGCGGGCCCTCGCCCGCGGAGATAGCCATGCCGCCGTGGACGGAATCGTTCGAAGACTGGCAGGAGATTCCGCGTCGGCCGCCGTTACGGAAGACGGCAAATGGATCACGGTCACAGTATCTGCCCGCGTGGTCGGGCCTTTTGGCTCGCTCATCCCCTGGAGTCTTTCAGCGACTGCGTCGGCGAGGGGAGAGGCCCCGCAGCCATCAGCATCCACCGCGCCTCTCTTCAAGGTCGGAGACGGCGTTGTGGACTTCAGAGGTGCGGTGCCGATGGAGAGGCTCCAAACCGCTGTGGAAGAGGTCGCGGCGTGAGGGCAGGTAGTGCCCGCGTCGGCGATGGCGATGGCTTTGCGGAAAGCGGTTCGGGAACCATCCTGGCTGTTGCTCTGGGCCTCGTTGTGTTGGCCTGCCTGGCGGCGGCGTTGACCCTTGCCCAAGCTATGACGATGGCCCACCGCGCAGCGTCCGCCGCCGATCTTGCTGCGCTCGCGGGAGCCGACGCCGCCCGCGGACTGACAGCCGGAGATCCTTGCGTGGTCGCCAGCGAAACGGCCGCGCGGCACGGAGCTTCGTTGTCGGCTTGCACAGTGCTCGGACGTGGGATCGTGGAAATCCGCACGAAGCTGGACCGCGGCGCAGTCTTCGGGACCGCGACAGGCCGCTCCCGGGCCGGGCCGCCGCCCTAAACCGCGTCCCGCAGCAGCACGTCGATCAGCGTGACCGCGGCGTCCTTGTCCAGGGGATTGTTCTTGTTGCCACATTTGGGGGACTGGACGCAGGAAGGGCATCCGGAGTCACATTCGCAGGCTTTGATGGCGTCCCTTGTGGCGGTCAACCACACTTTGGCTTTCTCGAAGCCACGCTCGGCGAATCCGGCCCCGCCGGGATGGCCGTCGTAGACAAAGATCGTGGGGACTCCGGTGTCGGCGTGGAGCGCTGTTGAAACACCGCCGATATCCCAGCGGTCACTTGAAGCGACCAGCGGAAGGAGTCCGATGGCGGCGTGCTCGGCGGCGTGGAGCGCACCCGGGAACTGCGCCTCGATAAGACCCGCGCCGGTCAGTGAACGGTTGTGAACCACAAACCATACCGCCTTGGTGAAGAGATCCCTGGCCCCGAGTTCCAGAGGTTCTTCCCCCAAAACCTCGTTGGAAATCAGTGCCTTACGTTGGAAGGAGACCACCTGTGTTGTTACCTTCACTTCGCCGAAGTGGACTGCGATATCCCCCCATTCCATGGTCCGGAGGGATTGCAGGACCTCGATCTGGGTCACGTCGCGCGCGGTCGTGTAGTAGTCGGGGTTCGTTCGGCGAACCACCACGCAATGGTCTTCTTCGTTCAGTTCCTCGACCAGGTAACTGTCCCCTTGGTGCACATAGATCGCCCCTGTATGCGCCTGGTAATGCGTCTGTGGCGAGTCCATGGTGCCCAGCAGGGAGCCAGTGTCGGAGTCCACGATGCTCACGGGGCCACCGCCGTCTGCGCGGAGGTTCACCATGGCCGCTGCGCTCTCGGGATGGGTCCAGAACCAGCCCGCGGGCCGTTTCCTCAGGTAACCCTGTTCCACCAGCTGATTCAGGAGGGACTCGGATGTTGGCCCGAACAGGCCGACTTCGGCCACGCCGATGGGGAGCTCAGCCGCTGCCGCACACAGATGGGGGCCGAGCACGTAAGGGTTTCCTGGATCGAAAACGGTGGCCTCGACCGACACATCAAAGATCGCCTCCGGATGGTTGACGAGGTAGGTGTCCAAGGGATCATCGCTGGCCACGAATGCGGCAATGGCGTCCTGGCCCGCTCGGCCGGCCCGTCCGATCTGTTGGAATAGGGAAGCCCTCGTCCCGGGCCAGCCGGCCACCAGCACTGCGTCCAGTCCGGATATGTCGATACCGAGTTCCAATGCGGACGTGCTGGAGACCCCAAGCAGCTCGCCGGAACGCAAGGCCTTCTCCAAAGCCCGTCTCTCCTCGGGAAGATAACCGGAGCGGTAGGCGGCAACCCGTTGCGGCAGGCTAGGGTCCACCTCATCGAGGAGGCGCTTGGTGATGGACGATATTGTTTCCGCGCCGCGCCTGGATTTGATGAAGGCGATGGTCCGCACACGGGAGGACACCAGATTGGCCAGCAAGTCCGCGGTCTCGGCCACAGCGGTCCTGCGGGATTTCGCCCCGTTTTCGCCCTTCAGGTCGGTCAGCGCAGGTTCCCAGAAAGCCACAGTGGTGGAGCCATGCGGTGAGCAGTCCTCGGAAACTTCACGGACGGGAGTGCCGATGAGCCGGGAAAATGACGTCCCAGGGTCTGAAGCCGTCGCCGACGCCGCAATGAACACCGGTTCGGGAAAGGAGGTGCCGGCACCGTAGTAGGCGCAGATTCGCCGGAGCCTGCGCATGAGATTGGCGACGTGCGACCCGAACACCCCCCGGTAGCTGTGGGCCTCGTCCACGATGACGTATCGCAACCTGCGGAAGAAGCGGGCCCACCACGTGTGGTTGGGCAGGATCCCGAAGTGCAGCATGTCAGGGTTGGCGAGGATGAAGTTGGCGTGATCGCGGATCCAGCGGCGCTGGGACTGGTCGGTATCGCCGTCGTACGTTTCCGCCCGGACGGTAGGGAGCCTGAGCGCGCGGATCGCTGCGAGCTGGTCGGCTGCAAGCGCTTTGGTGGGCGAGAGGTACAAGGTGACGGCACCGTCGTCGTGGATCTTGCCCGGCTCGGACAGCACCCGCAGCTCGGAACGATGGATCGCGTCGAGGGCGGGGAGCTGGTAGGCAAGCGACTTCCCGGAGGCGGTCCCGGTGGCGATGACGACGTTCTGCCCCGAGTGGGCGAGCTCCGCTGCTTCGATCTGGTGCCGGTACGGTTCGTGGATGCCCAAGGTTCCGTAGGCGGCAACCACATCGGGATGAGCCCAGCCCGGCCATGCCTCATGGACCGCCTGGCGCGCCGGAATAGTGCGGACATGTCGCAACTGCTCCGGGTCCGGGCTCCTGCCCAGAAGGGAGATCATCGATTCAGTTGCGTTCACCTGAACATTCTGTCATCGGAACGGAACCCAACGGTTGCCGGTCCAGCCGTGGACCCGCTGCGGGCAGCTCCCGGCGTCGAAGGCCGGCTACGCGACGGACAGGTCGGTCTCGTCGACCGGCTTGGTGGACATCATGAGCACCTGGCTCACGTGCTTCCAGCCAAGGTGGGAGTAGAGATGCTGTCCGTCCAGAGAAGCCAAGAGGAGGCCGCTTTCAACATCGTGTTGAAATGCCTGCGCGGCGAGGGCCTTCATGATGAAACTGCCCAGTCCCCGGCGCTGGTAATTGGGCTCGGTGACGATCTTGTCGAACACCGCCGTCTGCCTGACCACGAATACCTGGCCGCTGGCCGCGACCTCTTCACCGGCATGGACCACCGCATAGTGGACGCCCTTGCTCTCGGAAGTCGTGAGCTTCAGGTCGTCATCCGAGAGCCACGGATCTTCCGCATCCTGCGTCCCCATGTCCACGATCATCATGGTCTGGGAATCGGAGGTGATGTTCAGCCCGTTTTCGCGCGCCAACTGGGTATAGCGCGCGACGTCGTTCGTGAGGATCGTCAGGATACGGGTTTCCGCCTGGGCGGTCTTGGCAGCCAGCGCGGCGAACTCGGCGTCGGAGGGGTCGTGCGCAAAGAATTCCCAGTCGCCGGTTTTGTCCGCACGCAGTGCTGCCGGGAACCGGCCTTCTTTGCGCGTTTCGTAGCTTCGGGACCCCGACCAGCCAGCCACCCAGACTTCGAGCAGCTCAGCGATGTCTTCAACCAAGGCGTCGTGACTCATGTAGAGAGACTATGCCAGAGGTCTGGGAATCAACAGGGCCGGTCAGTAACAGCTCCATTAACACTTTGGGCAGCCGGAAAGCGGCTCGACGCACGGGTTTGGGGCCACCAAGTACCCTTAAATACGTGGCTTTGAACAGAATTGTGCTCTTCTATGGCTTTACCCCGATCGCAGACCCGGACGCCGTTCGGCTCTGGCAGCGTGCCCTGTGCGAGAAGCTCGGCCTGACCGGGCGCATCCTTATTTCGCGGGACGGCATCAACGCCACAGTCGGTGGGGAACTGAACAACGTCAAGCAGTATGTGAAGACCACCAAGGAGTACAAGGGTTTCCACGATATCGACTTCAAATGGTCCGAAGGCGGAGCGGCCGACTTTCCGAGGCTCAGCGTCAAGGTGCGGGATGAAATCGTGTCCTTCGGTGCCCCCGGGGAACTGAAGGTTGATGCGAACGGCGTCGTCGGCGGTGGCACCCACCTTCAGCCTGAACAGCTCCATGCACTCCTGGAGGAGAAGAAGGCAAGTGGGCAGGAAGTAAAGTTCTTCGACGGGCGCAACGCCTTCGAAGCCCAGATCGGCAAGTTCAAGGACGCAATCGTTCCCGACGTCGCCACCACCCACGACTTCATCAAGGAACTCGACTCGGGTAAATACGACGACCTCAAGGACCAGCCTGTGGTCACCTACTGCACCGGCGGCATCCGTTGCGAAGTCCTGTCCAGCCTCATGGTGAACCGCGGCTTCAAGGAGGTTTACCAACTCGACGGCGGGATTGTCCGTTACGGCGAAACATACAAGGACCAAGGCCTGTGGGAAGGCTCCCTGTACGTTTTCGACAAGCGCATGCACCTGGAATTCAGTGAGGAAGCCAAGACCATCGGCCAGTGCGTCCGCTGCCAGGCACCCACCAACAAGTTTGAGAATTGTTCCAACCTGAGCTGCCGCAACCTCACTCTGTATTGCGCGGAATGTGCGTCGAGCCCGGAAACGTTGCGTTGCCCGGAAGGCTGCGCCGCCTAGCTCCGGTCAGATCCGGCTCACCCGGTACGCGAAGTCCGCCGGAGAATTGGCGGTGATCGTCATTCCCAGGACGGCGTCCTTCTCCAGCTGCAGGACTTTGACCCGTGTGGTGCCGCACCGCAACATCACCTCGACGAGGACGCCGCTTCCGTTTCGAACGGTGAAATCGGCACTGCGGGCACCACGGCACGCCAGCGTCACCGCATACGTTCCCCCGGGAAGCCGGGTGGTCTCTTCGTCGCGGGATTCACCGGCGGACAACAGGCCGAAGCTGCTGTAGAAGGACAGCCCGTTGACGTCCGGAAGGACATCCTGCGCCCACGACTTCAGGGCATCGCCCGTGATAGTCTGGCTCAACGACGGATCGCGGGGCAGCGTCGGCTCGGTGATGACCGGCGACGGCGTACTGCTCGCCGGCGCGCTGCCGTCGTCGTAGGAGTATTCGCACGACGCCAACGTGCCACACGCGAGCACACCGCAAAGCACGACGGCGGGAATCGCCGGCCGCGTCATCGGTACCTTCAGGGCGCGCGCCCACCCCATAAGCCGACTCTACGCCTGGCCGAAACCCCGAACGAAGGGGGCAGCTACGAAGCCGGCACCAGTTGGTACGCGTAGATCACGGGAGCGTCCACGCTGCTTGCGCTGATGCTCACCGGACCGGTCGAGGGAATCTTGATGCGGGATGTCTCGCGGCTGCCAAAGCAGGCTGCCCCGGCCTCGGTAATCCGGGTTCCACCCGAGGAAACGTCGAAGAAGGCCTTGCCGCCGCCGTCGCACGCAACAGTCAAAATGTAGCTTCCCGCAGCGACGCTGGCGAAGTTCTTGACCAAGGGATCGCGGTTCGGGATTTTTCCAGAGTCCTCCAAGACCACTCCGGCCACCGAGGGCATGGTGGTCGCCTTCCACGCGGGGACGTCGGCGTTGGAGACAGATCTCCCGGAGGAGCACGCCGTCACCGCAAGGATGCCTGCGCCAATGACCAGAAGTGCAGCGCGACGCCAAATGGAGGGGTGAAATGCCATGATTCAACGCTACCTGCTCCAACGGCTCCCCGCCGACGTCGCAGCCGCCGCAGCCGCCGGACCGAGGAAGGCGCGGACGACGCCGCCAGCCGCTGCCCCCAATAGACTTGCACGGTGACTGATCCCGCAACGCCCGCCACCTTTGGGACCGCCCCCACAACCCTCGACGCTCCCCGCAGCGACCTTCCCGCGCTGCTCACAGCGCTCGCCGAAGACCTGCGACACGTCGGCTACACCGTGGACGGAGTGGCAGGGCTGCTGGGACAGTCCGCCCACGCGGCCCTCGCCCGGGACCAGCTCATCCCCGCACTCATCGTCACCGAACCGGCTGCTTCCGCCGGAAACCCGGCGACGGACCGAGCGAAAGCCGCGCTCGCCGTCGTCGTGCGCTTGTGGCTTCTCGCCGTCCCCCAAACCGAAGCCGAGCTCGACGCCGCCCTGCCGCGCGTCCGCACCTCAGGCTTGGTGGAGCTCGGTTTGGTGGAGAAGAACGACGGCGGTGCTGTCGCCGCCAAGGTGGATTTGCGGCCGTACGGTTGGGAGGGCGACTCCGGAGCAGACAACAGCGGAAGCGGCGGCGCCGAACTGTGGGTTTCCAGCGATCTCGCCGCCCACCAGCAGCCCGGTGTGCTCCGGCATGACCATGTGCTGGGCATCGGGCAGGCCTCCACCACGCTTGTCCAGACCACCATACGGCGGCACTCGAAACGCGCCTTGGACCTCGGGACGGGTTGCGGAATCCAGACCTTCCACCTCCTGCACCACAGCGAGCACGTCACGGCGACGGACATCTCCGAGCGGGCCCTCGCGTTCACCCGTTTCAACCTGATGCTCAATGCCGAGGCCCTGCACCTTGACCCGGCCAATCTCGAGTCCCGCGTGAGCTTGCGGCTGGGTTCGCTCCTGGAACCCGTGGCAGGCGAAACTTTCGATCTAGTAGTGTCCAATCCGCCTTTCGTGATTACCCCGCGAAGTGTCGGCGAGCAATCTTCGGATCAGTTCACGTACCGCGACGGCGGCCTCCCCGGCGACGACATCGTCGCCAACCTCGTCCGCACGCTGCCCGACGTCCTCGCGCCCGGCGGCACGGCGCAGATGCTCGGCAATTGGGAGATCCCTGCGGGCAGCGGCTGGAGCGACCGGCCTTCGTCTTGGCTCGCCGGGTCCGGCACCGAGGCGTGGTTCATCCAGAGGGAACAGGTGAGCCCCGAGCTGTACGCGGAGACCTGGCTGCAGGACGCCTCCGAGGGGCGCGACCGCGAGCTCTACCGTGCTGCCTACGCCGCCTACCTGGAGGATTTCGCCTCCCGCGATGTGGAGGCCATTGGCTTCGGAATGATCTGGCTGCGGCGGCCCGAGGCCCTGCGTCCGGGGACTGCGTCCGCCCGTTTCGAAGAAATCACCTACCCCATCGAGCAACCGATCGGTCCACACCTCGCCGCCGCCGTCGAACGCGCCGACTGGCTGGACGCCCACGAGCTCTCCGAGGCCCACCTGGTGGTGGCCGAGGACGTGACCGAGGAACGCCACCAGCGGCCCGGCGCCGAGCACCCCGGCGTCATCCTTTTGCGCCAAGGCGCGGGGCTCCGCAGGACGAACCTGTTGAGCACGGAGCTGGCCGGCTTCGTGTCGGCATGTGACGGCGAGTTGTCCGTCCGCCAGCTGATCGGCGCCCTGGCCGCCCTGCTGGGTGGAGAGGAGGACTTCGACGACGACGCGTTCCGCACCGGGTTGCTCTCGGATGTGGGGAACCTGGTCCGCGACGGCTTCCTGCTCCCCGCGGCGTAGGGCACTTGCGGCGGTACCGGCGGATAAACTGTTTCGGTGAATGAAGACAATGGGGTGTCCACCGGGCTGGCATCCCCGAAGCGCCGGAAACGGCCCGGTAAGACGGTGGAGATCACCGACCCCAAAGCGATCCGTGCGCTAGCCCACGCGGCCCGGCTTGAGGTCATCTCGGAACTGTATTCCACGCAGTTGAGCCGTACGGCCACCGAGCTCGCCGCGCAGACCGGGCTCACTCCGAGCGCCATGAGCTACCACCTGCGGGCGCTCCAGAAGTGGGGGATCGTGACTGCCGCGGACAACGAAGGCGATGCCCGCGAACGCCGTTGGAAGGCTGCGGGTTCGGACTTCACCATCAAATCCGGCGGCAACGCTCCGAGCCCGGAGATCGCCGTCGTCGAACTTGAACTGGACGCCTTCCGGCGTCGGGCTACGGCCTTCACCCGGGCCCGTGGTGAGCGGCGCCTGCGCGGCGAGGCCGCGAACGAGGCAGCCGCCATGGTGTTGTCCAGCGATCTGCTGTACCTGACTCCCGATCAGCGGACGGATCTCAAGGCCAAGTTCCAAGACCTCATCAGGTCATATGACCTCGAAGATCCCACCCGGATTCCTGAAGGAGCGGTACGAATCGCTACGATGTGGTCAATGATTCCGGACGACCGGACCCCGACCTCAACCTAGCCCAAACCCACTGTTCCTCTACAGCACTTGTGCACATGGAAACGCACGATTCTGCAAAATATGGTGAACTAGGCCAATATGGGCACGAGCCCAAGCAATTCATTTTTCTGTAGGAGAACCGTGCCCAGCAAGGCAAAAACCGGCAAGAAACTCGTGATCGTGGAGTCTCCGGCCAAGAGCAAGACCATCGCCAAGTACCTGGGCGAGGGCTTCATTGTCGAGGCCTCGATCGGCCACATCCGCGACCTCCCGCAGCCCTCGGACCTCCCTGCAGAACTGAAGAAGACCTCGGTGGGCAAGTTCGCCGTCGACATCGAGAACGACTTCAAACCGTATTACGTGGTGTCCCCGGACAAGAAGAAAAAGGTTGCGGAACTCAAGGCCCAGCTGAAAGACGCTGACGCGCTCTATCTCGCAACCGATGGGGACCGCGAGGGCGAGGCCATCGCGTGGCACCTCCTGGAGGTCCTGAAACCCAAGGTTCCCGTCTACCGCATGACGTTCGGTGAAATCACCAAGGAAGCCATCCACCGCGCCATGGACAACCTGCGCGACGTCGACAGCGCCCTCGTCGACGCCCAGGAAACGCGCCGCATCCTGGACCGTCTGTACGGTTACGAAATCTCCCCGGTGCTGTGGCGCAAGGTTGCCCGCGGACTGTCGGCCGGCCGCGTCCAGTCGGTCGTGACCCGCATGGTGGTTGACCGCGAACGCGAACGCATGGCGTTCAAATCCGCATCGTACTGGGACCTGACCGGCCAGTTCGGTACCGGCTCCGCGACGTTCAAGGCCAAGCTCGCCGCCGTGGACGGCGCGAAGGTAGCCAGCGGCCGTGACTTCAACGACGACGGCGTCCTCACTTCCGCGAAGACAGTGCACCTCAACGAGGAACTCGCGACGTCGTTGGCCGCCGGGCTCGAGAACGCGGACTTCCGCGTCCGCTCGGTCGACACCAAGCCGTACACGCGCCGTCCCGCCGCGCCGTTCACGACGTCGACCCTTCAGCAGGAAGCCGGCCGCAAGCTGCGCTTCACCTCCAAGAGCACCATGCAGATCGCCCAGCGCCTGTATGAAAACGGCTACATCACCTATATGCGTACGGACTCGTCCGCCTTGAGCGACGAAGCCCTCACGGCCGCACGCCGCCAGGCCTCCGAACTGTACGGTCCCGAGTACGTGCCGCAGTCTCCGCGCGTCTACGCCAATAGGGCCGCAAACGCGCAGGAAGCCCACGAGGCGATCCGCCCCGCGGGTGACTCCTTCCGCACCCCGGCCCAGGTGGCCAACCACCTGACCGGAGACGCTTTCCGCCTCTACGAACTCATCTGGAAGCGCACCATCGCGTCCCAGATGGGCGACGCCAAGGGCTCCACCGCCACCATCCGCCTCGGCGCAGTGGCAAACGACGGACGCGACGCCGAATTCTCGGCCTCCGGCACTGTCATCACCTTCCCGGGCTTTCTGGCGGCCTACGAAGAAGGCAAGGACGAGAGCCGCGGCGACGACGACTCCGACGAAGCCCGGCGCCTTCCCAACGTGGCCAAAGATGATTCCCTCACGGCTTCGGACATCGTTGCTGTTGGCCACGACACCTCGCCACCGCCGCGGTACACGGAAGCCTCGCTGACTGCGGAGCTGGAAAAGCGCGGCATTGGCCGTCCTTCCACCTACGCGTCCACGATCTCCACCATCCAGGACCGCGGCTACGTCCGGAAGCAGGGGTCTGCGCTGGTTCCCAGCTGGATCGCCTTCTCGGTGATCCGCCTGCTGGAGCAGCACTTCACCGACTACGTGGACTACGAATTCACGGCGGACATGGAAGGCGACCTGGACAAGATCGCCAACGGCCAGGCCGTCGGTGCAGCTTGGCTCAAGCACTTCTACTACGGTGAAGACGCCGATCCTGGCCTCCTGAGCATCGTCAACAACCTCGGTGAAATCGATGCTCGCGAGATCAACTCCGTGCCGATCGCCGAGGGCATCACGCTGCGCGTCGGCAAGTTCGGCCCGTACTTGGAAAGCTCGATCCCTACCGTCGACCCCAAGACCGGCGAAGTCGTGGAGTCTGCGCGAGCCAACGTCCCCGAGGACCTCGCGCCGGACGAGCTGACCGCGGCAAAGGCCGTAGAGCTCATGGAAACGGCTGCCCCTGAGGAACGTGTCCTGGGCGCGGATCCGCACACCGGGCACACCGTGGTAGCCAAGAACGGCCGCTACGGGGCCTATGTCACCGAGATCATCCCGGAAATGACCGAAGAGCAGCTGGCCAACCAGCCGGTGGAGTATTACAAGAACGGCAAACCGAAGCCGCCGAAGAAGCCCGTCAAGGCCAAGCCGCGCACGGGATCTCTGTTCAAGTCAATGACGGTTGACTCGATCTCGCTCGACGAAGCCCTGCAGCTCATGAGCCTGCCTCGTGTCCTCGGCGCAGACGCCGACGGCAACCCGATCACGGTGCAGAACGGCCGCTTCGGGCCGTACCTGAAGAAGGGCACGGACTCCCGTTCCATCGGATCCGAGGAAGAGATCTTCACGATCACCCTGGAACAGGCACTGGAAATCTACTCCCAGCCGAAGCAGCGTGGTGCGCGTGCTGCCGTGCCGCCGCTGGCCGAGTTCGGTCCGGACCCGGTTTCGGAGAAGAACATCGTGGTGAAGGAAGGCCGTTTCGGGCCGTACATCACCGACGGCGTCACCAACATCACCGTTCCGCGCGCCACGTCCTTGGAAGAGCTGACCCGGGAACAGGCAATCGAGCTCCTTGCCGAGAAGCGCGCCAAAGGCCCGGTCAAGCGGACCACCACGGCCCGCAAGGCGCCTGCGAAGAGGGCCACGGCGAAGAAGTAGTTCCTTCGCAGCTCCGGACGGGAGCAATCCTCTGCGTGCTCGCTCGTTCCTCGCTTAGACGCACGCTGCCGGATCACTCCCGTCCGGACTGCTGGTCGGATGGTTAGGGGTTCCCGGGTTTCCACATAGCTCGATTGACTGCTTCCCAAGGGCTCCGCTGTTCGCCGAAGCTTGAGCAGTGAACCGTTACGGAAACATTGACTCCGTTGTCCCTGTGGACCCCCTAGCGGAACTTTGGGATTACATGGAACCGGCGAAAGCCCCTGTGGCTTCAGCGCCTGCGGGTCCGGTACGCGCGGCAGTTTCAGCGCTCACAAGCTCGGGAGCGCCGTTGCTTCCCCTGCATGGAAACATGTGGAGGACAGAGGAATTGCTGTCCCAAGGACTGAGCAAGCGACGCATCAATGAGAACCTCGGCTCCGGCTCACTGGTGAGGGTCCGGACGGGCGTCATGGTCCGTGGCACCTTCTGGCATGGGCTTTCGGTCGATGGCCACAGCACTCGACCGCACCGTTCTGGACTGCGCGCAGATACTGAATTACCGGCAGGGCCTGATTCTCTTGGACCATGGCTTGAGGCTCGGAGGCAATCGTGAGTGGCTGGAGTCAGCGTGTGCCGATCTAGCCGGTGCCAGGGGAGTCACCGCGTTCCGGAAAGCCCTGGCCTTCGCGAACCCATTGTCCGAGTCCCCGGGGGAGACACTGACCCGGGACGCGATCGCCAGGCTCGGCTTCCCGGATCCCGTGCTCCAGCTGCGGGTCCAAACACCCGGCGGCGCCTACCGCTTCGATTTCGCGTGGCCGCACCTTCGGACCGCGCTCGAATTCGACGGCAGGGCAAAGTATTTCGACTAAAAGCCAACTGCGGAAGTGATCTTCGAAGAACGGCAAAGGGAGAAGCTGCTGACTGAACAGGGCTGGCGGATCCTGCGCATTGATTGGAAGGGCCTCTTCGATGAACGCGGCCCGAAAGTGCGTCTGCTCAGGCTTCTTCGGGGCTGAGATCGTGGGTGCGGGCCGAGGACTACGTTCCGGAACGCAGCGTACGGCCCGCACCCACGATCTCGTCGCCGGACGGCGGCCCGGGCGGACCGGGAATTGCTTCCGGCAGGGGAACCGTGATCGAGTGGAACCATGACAGATCAGCCGGCAGCCCCGGAATCCTTGCCCTTGAACGACCTTGAGTCCAAGCTCGCAAAGTCCGGGCAGCCCGACGCAAACCCTGTGGACGTCATCCTGGCCTTCCTGAACAACGAGGTCTACATCCTGAGCGCAGACTCCTTGGACAAGCCTGACGCCGCGGTGGAGCCGCTTGTCCTCGCCAACTCCGAGGGCCAGCCGGTCCTCGCCGTGTTCAGCCACCCGAGCCGGGTGGAATCACACTTCCTCGAGGCCGCACCCAACGTCCTGGGCACCCACGGCTCGGCGATCCTGGACAGCATCGGCGACGAGCTGGGCCTGGTGATCAACCCCGGCAGCGAGCACGGCTTCGAGATGGGTCCGGAAGGCATCGCCAACGTCCGCCGCGACTTCACCCGGGCGGACGAAGCCGAGGAAGCCACCACCCGTGCCGCAGATGCGGACGTGGAATCACCCGTCGACGGACCCCGGGACTAATTGCCTAGCCGACGGCACGAATCGGCAGTCGTACTTGCTTCACACGCTTCGATTCGGGGAATAATGGCAGAATGCGTCTTGGCGTCCTAGACATCGGTTCCAACACCGTCCATTTGCTTTTGGTGGATGCGCATCCGGGAGCACGTCCGGTCGCATTTGCCTCCCACAAGCGACCGCTTTCGCTGGTTCAGTTCCTGGACGCCGACGGCAACATCAACGACGCCGGACAACACGAGTTGATCGAGTTCGTCCTCGAAGCCTGGGAGTTCGCAGCCCGCCACAAGGCCGAGGACCTCCTGGCTTTTTGTACCTCGGCCATCCGCGAAGCCACCAACGGCGTCGAGGTCCTCGCCCGGGTGAAGCACGAAACCACCGTGACCCTGCAGGAACTGACCGGCAGTGAAGAAGCCTCCATGACGTTCTTCGCGGTTCGACGCTGGTACGGTTGGGGCGCCGGACCGATCCTGGACCTGGACATCGGCGGCGGGTCCTTCGAAATGGCGTTCGGCCAGGACGAACTGCCCGAACTCGCGGTGTCTGTGCCGCTTGGCGCCAGCCGCTTGACGAGGGACTGGCTCCACAATGACCCGCCCACGGCCAAAAGCGTCAAAGAGCTGCGCAAGTACATCCGGCACACGCTCAAGCCGGTCGTGCGCGAGTTCAAGCAATTGGGCCGGGCCAACCTGGTGGCCGGAACCTCCAAGACCTTCCGTTCGCTTGCACGCATCGCAGGTGCGGCCCCCAGTGGCGCCGGGCCCTACGTCAAGCGCGAACTCCACGCCACGGACTTGGGGCTTTGGGCGCAGCGGATCTCGGCCATGACCGTCGAGGACCGGCTGTACCTCCCGGGTGTGTCGGATGCACGGGCAGCGCAGATCCTTGCGGGTGCCCTCGTCGCCGAGGCCGCATTGGAATTGTTCGAGTTTCCCAGCATGGAGATCTGCCCCTGGGCCTTGCGCGAGGGATTGATCCTCCGCCGGCTCGACCAGCTGATCTTCGATGGCCCGCTGGCCCCGGCCCCGCATGTCGGGCTCGGAGGCGCGGTACCTGTACCACGCTTGGGCGCCAACACCGGAAAGGCCGCGCCCGCGGCAGTATCCATACCAATCCCCATCGCCGGGAGGCAGGCCAACTAACATGAGCACCGACGTCGAGCACTCCGAAGAAGACACGCCGAGGATCCCGGTGGCGCTATCCAGCGCTTCTGTCTATCCGCTCAGCGTCCATGACGCTTTTGCCGTGGCCCAGGACCTGGGGTACGACGGCGTCGAGGTGATGGTGACCAACAACGCCACCAGCCAGAACCCGGATGCCCTCATCCAGCTAAGCCATCGCTACGACCAGCAAATCGTCTCCATCCACGCGCCCACCCTGCTGCTGACCCAGCAGGTTTGGGGTCCGGCGTGGAACAAGATCGAGATGTCCTGCCAGATGGCGCGCGAAGTCGGCTGCAACACCGTGGTGGTCCACCCGCCGTTCCGGTGGCAGTCGAACTATGCGGAGAACTTCGCCGCCGGCGTGCGCGAAATCGCGGCGATGTACCAAGTGCACATCGCGGTAGAGAACATGTACCCGTGGCGTGTGCGCGGCCGGGAGGCGCTCGCTTACCTTCCGCACTGGGATCCGATGGGCCAGGATTACGACGACGTCACTTGGGACTTCTCGCACGCCGCCACCGCGGGTGCCAACAGCCTGGAGGCGATCCAGGCGCTCGGGAGCAAGCTGCGGCACGTCCACCTCACAGATGGTTCGGGCTCGGGCAAGGACGAGCACCTGATCCCCGGTTACGGCACCCAACAGTGCGCCGAGGCGCTGCAGTATCTCGCTTCCAATGGATTCGAGGGCACCGTGGTTGCCGAAATTTCGACACGCAAGGCCAAAGCTGCCGGTGAACGCGAGGAGTGGCTTGCCGAAACGCTGCGCTTCGCCCGCCAGCACTTGGGGGCGCCGCTCGTGGGAGCCTTCGAGATCTAGGTTCCTTAAACGAGAAAGCACCGGCGGTCGATACGGGAAAATGGGGGGAAACCCGTTCGACCACCGGTGCTTGTGGCGGACATCCCCATGCCCGCCTCATCACTCGCACCCTCAATGAGGTAATTACTAAGTTACGGATCGATGTTGGGTGCAGCCTGCGATAACCTTGGGAGCCAGCTGGGAATCTTGGCGTCTTCGAACAGCTTCCGAAACCCGTTCGGCAGCGGGGCAGCCGAACTGGCATCATGGAGCCATGAGCAACCGAATCGCATTCCTTGGCTGTGGGTCCATGAACGAGGCCATTCTGGGTGGCCTGCTGGCTGCCGGAACGGATCCGTCGGACGTCGTCGCCACTGTCCGTCGCGCAGAACGCGCGGCGGAACTAGCGGAGCGCCACCATGTCATGACGATTGCCGGAGCCGAGGAACCAGACAACAACAAGCTGGCCACCAAGGGCGCTTCGGTTGTCATCCTGGGCGTCAAGCCTGCGGGCATTGCCGATCTTGCCCGGGAAATCTCACCAGCGCTGGCCAAGAACACCATTGTGATCAGCGTTGCCGCAGCCGTGTCCATCGCCCAGCTGGAAGCTGCCCTGCCGGCGGGCCAGCCGGTCATCCGTACGATGCCCAACACGCCCGCCAAGCTCGGCCGCGGGGTAGTCTCTGTTTCGCCCGGAACCAACTGCACCCCCGCGCAGCTCCAGCAGGCCAAGGACATCCTCGCCGCCGCAGGCACCGTGGTGGAAATCCCCGAGGAACAGGTGGATGCCCTCTCCGCCATCAGCGGCTCCGGCCCCGCTTACGCGTTCTACCTCGCAGAAGCAATGGCTGCCGCCGGCGTCGAGCTTGGCCTGGATCCTGAGCTCTCCCTCAAGATTTCCCGCGAAACCGTGGCGGGCGCCGGTTTCATGCTCGCCGAGCCCGGAGCCGACCCCACCGCGCTGCGCATTGCCGTGACCAGCCCCAACGGCACCACCGAACGCGCCATCGCTGCGTTCAACGACGGCGGGATACCTGCGATCATCGCCGACGGAGCCCGCGCCGCGGCCGCCCGGGCAGCGGAAATCACACAGCAGCTCGCTTAGTTCCTGCTCACGGGGACGGTGGCTACGGCCGCGCCGCGAACCGTTCCAGCAGGTCCACGTGCCCGGACACAATCAGCATGTCGCGGCCGGAAACCTTCGTGTCCGGCCGGGCGTAGGTGAAGTCCTCGCCCGGGGATTTCACGCCAACAATGGTCACACCGTACTTCGAACGGACCTTGGACTCATCCAGCGTGAAGCCCACCGTTTCCTTGGGCGGGTACATTTTCACGATGGCGAAATCGTCGTCGAACTCGATGAAGTCCAGCATGCGCCCGGAGACCAGGTGTGCTGCACGGACTCCGGCGTCGGCCTCGGGGTAGATGACATGGTTGGCGCCGATGCGGGTGAGGATCTTGCCGTGCGAGGCGGTGATCGCTTTCACCCAGAGGTGTTCGATTCCCAGGTCCACGAGGTTCACCGTGATGAGCACCGAGGATTCGATCGACGTTCCCACGCCCACCACGGCAGAGCTGAATTCCTGCGCGCCAAGCTGGCGGAGGGCATCGATGTTGGTGGCGTCCGCTTCGACCACATGCGTCAGCACCGAGGCCCAGTTCTGGACGAGCGTGCGGTCCCGCTCGATGGCCAGGACTTCGCGTCCCTGCTTGACGAGCTGCTCGGCAGTGGCCGCACCGAATCGGCCCAAGCCGATCACCAGCACGGGCGCGTTGTGCGCCGGCCGGTTGGGGACGCCTGATGAATTAGCCAATGATCGGCCTCTCTTCCGGATAGTGGAATAGCTGCCTGCGCTGGCGGAGGGCCAAGGCGGAGGCAAGGGTGATGGTGCCGATGCGGCCGGCGAACATGAGCGCGGCGAGGATGTAGACCCCCGACGGCGGCAGTTCGGCGCTGAGGTTCGTGCTGAGGCCTACGGTTGCAAAGGCTGAAATGGTTTCGAAGAGTACCCGGTCCAAACTGGCGCCGCTGATGGCCAGAAGCAAGAATGCGGCCGCGCACACCAAGGTGGCGCCGGCGACGATCACCGAGATAGCTACCCGCATGGTGCCCTCGGGAATCGTACGGCCATAGACCTTGACGTCCTGATCGCCCCGGGCCTCAGCTACGATGGCGAGGAACATGACCGCGACGGTGGTCACCTTGATGCCGCCCGCGGTCGATGCCGAACCGCCGCCGGCGAACATGAGCGCGTCCGACAGCAGCCTGGTGGTGGCATCCATGTGGCTCTGGTCAACCAGGTTGAAGCCGCCGGAGCGGGTCATGACCGAGGCGAAAATGGAATGCGTGATCTTGTCGCCGACACTCATGTTGGCGATGGTGTTGGTGTTGTCCCACTCCATCAGGGCCCACAGGACTGCGCCGGCAATGAGGAGGATCAAGGAAACCTGGATGGTCAGCTTGGAGTGGAGGCTCCACTTCCTCCAATTGAGGCCGTGCCGCCGGAGCACCAGCATCACCGGGAAGCCGAGGCTGCCGAGGAACACTCCCAGCATGAGCGGCACAAGAATCCACAGATCGGTCTCGTACGGCACGATTCCGTCGGAATGGGGCGTGAACCCGGCGTTGTTGAAGGAAGAAATCGAGTAGAAGATTCCGTGCCAGACGGCCTGCCAGAAGTCCTCTCCGAGTGTCAGGAACCGGGGAATCATCGCGATGGCCAGGATCGCCTCGATCGTCACGGACGTCGAGATGACGATCCGCAACAACGTACCCACTTCGCCGAGGCGTCCGGCGTTGTTCATGGCCTCCTGGGCGATGAGCTTGCCCCTCACACCCAGCCGTTTGCTGACCATGAGTGCCAGGAGGGATGCGAGTGTCAGGGTTCCCAACCCACCCACGAAGATGCCCACGAGAATCACGAGCTGCCCGAAGAAGGTCCAGTGCGTCGCCGTCGACACAACGGTCAAACCCGTGACACAAACACTGGAAACGGCGGTGAACAGGGCCTGGTGGATGGGAGTGACCGCACCGTCGGCCGATGCTGCCGGCAGGGAAAGCAGGGCGGTGAACAAGAGAATCGCGACAACGTAAGCGGTGAGCGCCAATCGGGCCGGTGAGGAGTTGGCGATGTTGTCGATGAAGTCGCGGATGCCTGTGAAAATCCACAGGCTTCCCCGCTCCGGCTGGACGGTTTGCCAGCTGGCCGGGTCTCGGGACCTCGACTGGCTTTGGGTCATGGCGGTGCTGTTCGCTTCTGGTCGATTGATTCTGCTTTCCTGAGTAGTAAACCACTAATCGCCCGCTGTCACGGGCAGTGCGCTCCCGCCGCTCGGGTAGCCTGTCATTGATGACTTCCTGGGCAGGCCTCCGTCCGTCCCCGCTGCCAACGACGGTGGCGTGGGATCCCGCCATGACCGCGTACAATTTCGGTCCCTCGCATCCGATGGCCCCCGCTCGGCTCGAACTCACGGCCAGGCTCGCCGCGGCGCTCGGACTCTTCGACCTCGAGAATGTGTCCGTCCAAGCGCCCGGGGTCGCGTCCGACGTCGATCTCCTGGCTGTGCACAGTGCCGAATATGTCGCCGCGGTGCGGCGCGCAAGCGAAGATCCAACGACGCCGGACCCGGAACGCGGGCTTGGCACCGACGATGATCCGGCCTTTGCCGGGATGCACGAAGCCAGCGCCCGGCTGGCCGGCGGATCGTTGCTCGCGGCCGAGGCGGTCCTGTCCGGTACAGCGGTCCGCGCCGTCAACTTCGGTGGCGGCATGCATCATGCGTCCCGTGAGCGGGCCAGCGGCTTCTGTATCTATAACGACGCCGCCCTCGCCGTGCAGAGGCTGCTCGACGGCGGTGTCCGCCGGGTCGCGTACATCGACGTCGATGCCCACCACGGCGACGGCACGCAGAGCATCTTCTGGAACGACCCCAGGGTCCTCACGATCTCCCTGCACGAAAGCGGGCTCTCGTTGTTCCCAGGGACGGGATTCGCCAACGAGATCGGCGGCCAGGACGCGCTGGGCACGGCCGTCAACGTGGCCTTGCCCGCATGGACCGGCGACGCCGGGTGGTTGCGCGCCTTCCATGCCGTAGTACCGCAACTTGTGCAGGCCTTCGAACCGGAAGTCATCGTGAGCCAGCATGGCTGCGACTCCCACAAACTCGATCCCCTCACGCACCTCAACCTCAGCGTGGACGGCCAACGCGAGGCGGCCACCGCCGTCGCGGGCCTTGCTGGCCGGTTTTGCGAGAACCGCTGGATCGCCACCGGGGGAGGGGGGTACGACATCACGGGAGTGGTGCCGCGTACGTGGAGCCATTTGATAGGCATCGTGGCCCAACACCCCGTCCGGCTGACGGCTCCGGTTCCGGAGGCTTTCCGGAGCTATGTCAGCGAAAAGTACGGGGAGTCGGTGCCGGAACTCATGGGCGACGGCGCCGACACGTGGTGGCGTTCGTGGGAGGTCGGGTATGACCCCGCCGACGCCGTGGACCGCACCATCATCGCCACCCGCAAGGAAATCTTTCCGCTGTACGGTCTGGATCCCTGGTTCGACTGATGCGTGTTCGCCGGGCTGGCGTGAGGCTGGGTAAACGGCGCGCGCAGGCGAAATAGTTGATGCCTTTTGGCGTATATGTCGCTAGGGTGGGAGGCATGGTGACTGACGACGTATTTGCCGTCATTGCTGAGGCAACCCGGCGTGACATTCTGGTTTCCCTCCGCTCTGGGGATAAGGCTGTGGGGGAACTGGTGGAGGAGCTCGCAGCGAGCCAGCCCACCATTTCAAAGCATTTGAAGGTACTCCGCGAGGCGGATCTCGTCAGCATGCGCGCACAGGGGCAAAAACGCTATTACGCGTTGAACCCGAAGCCGCTCGCAGGTGTTGCGAGCTGGCTGGAGACGTTCGACGTCGGTCCCGCGAAGCCCGCGGCCGAAGCCGCGACGCCGGCCCGCAGCCCCCGCGGACGTGCGGCGGGCCAGCCGGGAGCAGCAGGCCAGGGCACTGCGAAGAAGCAGCCCGACGGCGAGCCGCTGGGCACGTCTCCGGCGACCACCGACGTCGAGCGCTTGCCTGAAACCGTTCCCGCCTCGGGAGCTGTTGCCTCCGCCGCGGGAATCGACGACACCAGGCCGCAGCAGATCGGCCGTACGGTTGGCCGTGCCGCCACCAAGGCTGCGGACCTCTTGGCGAACCTGCCGAACCTACCCAACTTGCCGAAGTTCGGGCGGAAGAAGTAGAAGCAAGCCGGGGCGATCCCGTTCAGGCCGTGATTCGCCCCTGGCCGATGTTTCCTGGAAACAGCGCTTTTCGCGGGCCTCTGCCCTCAGCGCTGCCCGGTCGTAATCGGTTCGGATGGAGACTGCCGCGCGACTAATGCGAGCATGACGGGATTGTATGCAGACCCGCCGCTCGGCGCAGAAGTTGTAGGGAGTCACATGGATTCGAGGCTGGAAGCAGTCCGGGACACCGTCTTGGCGCGGAACCCGGGTGAGCTGGAATTTCACCAGGCCGTCACCGAGGTCTTTGAAAGCCTCGGCCCGGTGCACGACAGGCACCCGGAATTCCTGGAGGGCGCCGTCCTTGAGCGCCTGTGCGAACCGGAACGCCAAATCATCTTCCGCGTCCCGTGGACCGACGACGCCGGACGCGTTCACGTCAACCGTGGTTTCCGCGTCGAGTTCAATTCAGCCTTGGGCCCCTACAAGGGCGGACTGCGCTTCCACCCCTCCGTCTACTTGGGGATCGTCAAGTTCCTCGGTTTCGAGCAAATCTTCAAGAATGCCCTGACAGGCATGCCTATCGGTGGCGGCAAGGGGGGCTCGGACTTCGATCCCCGAGGCCGCTCCGACGCCGAAATCATGCGCTTTTGCCAGTCCTTCATGACCGAGCTGTACCGCCACATCGGCGAATACACGGACGTTCCCGCCGGCGACATCGGCGTGGGAGGCCGCGAGATCGGCTATCTGTTCGGCCAGTACAAGCGCATCACCAACCGCTACGAGTCAGGGGTGCTGACGGGCAAGGGCATGTCTTGGGGCGGCTCCTTGGTCCGTCCGGAAGCCACGGGTTTCGGTACGGTCATCTTTGCGCAAGAGATGCTCAAGACCCGGGGCCAGTCCTTCGATGGCCAACGCGTCGTGGTCTCCGGTTCGGGCAACGTGGCCATCTACGCCATCGCCAAAGCCCAGGCACTTGGCGCCACGGTGGTCGCCTGTTCAGATTCCGCGGGCTACGTGGTTGACGAGGCCGGCATCGACGTCGCGCTGCTCCGCCAGATCAAGGAAGTCGAAAGGGGCCGCCTCACTGAATACGCGGAGCGCCGCCGGGGCGCCAGCTATGTGGCCGGCGGCTCGGTCTGGGACGTCAACGGCACCGTTGCGCTGCCGTGCGCGACGCAGAACGAGCTCGACGGCGACGCTGCAGCCAAGCTCGTCAGCAACGGTCTGCTGGCCGTCGCCGAAGGCGCCAACATGCCCTCCACCCGTGAAGCCGTTGCCGTCTTCCAGGACGCGGGCATCCTGTTTGCCCCGGGCAAGGCAGCCAACGCCGGCGGCGTGGCGACGTCGGCGTTGGAGATGCAGCAGAACGCCAGCCGCGATTCCTGGTCCTTCGAATACACCGAAGCACGCCTTACGGAAATCATGGTGGGCATCCACGATCGTTGTGCCGCAACCGCGGAGGAATATGGCGCGCCCGGCAACTATGTCCTGGGTGCCAACATCGGCGGCTTCGTGAAGGTCGCGGACGCCATGTTGGCACAGGGCCTCATCTAGCCCACCCACCCAACTAATACAAAAGTAGGGGTGGATCAGGCTGCGGTGACCGGAGTGATCGTGACGTCGTAGCCGAGGCTGTTGA